>NZ_CATJGZ010000112.1:0-184350 GCF_949740115.1 Bacteroides sp. 41_26 | reverse complement strand
TGTGTTTCTTTTACGGCCGTACGATATCCATTGTGATTCAATCTCTCAGATAATTAGTACCGAAAGAGATATTTGGTATTACAAGCCTTTGTGTGATACTTTGATTTTGAAAGATAGCTTGCGTGATATTCGTTTCCATGTACGTCAGGCTTGCGCGTATGATATTCGTGGTGTAGATCAAATCTATTTTCGTTATTATTTGCCTTGGATTCGCTTTTATGAAACTGATAATATAAAGATATTCGGAGTTTGGTTTGATTATTTAGCTTTGCGTGACAAGTATGACACATTAATGGGGATTTACTATGATTTGGGTAGAGAGAATGTAGATAATATCTTTGCCGGACCATGTGGTTGGGATGATATAGAACGAGGTATTTCATATTATGGAAGACGATTGGGAACTCCTTTACCTGATACTATTTATTTTTCAGTTTATGGGAATCCTCACATTTATGTAGATAAGCCTACTTATCGTACTCTTTCCCGTGATAAACAATGGGAGGCTATCCATAGGAGTGGAAAGTTGGAGAATGAACGCCGTATTTTAGGTCAGCTTATATTTGTAAAGTCGGACAGCCTTATCTTTGAGAATAAGCGTTGTTATGATAATGACAAGTTATTGATAAAGCGTCCGGTAGATTATTGAATTATAGTGTACCACTGGCTTTAAATGCAAGATATAAAATGAAGTAGGGATATTCAGTAAATGTCTTTCTTTCGTAGAAATGAATTAAAAAAAATGACAAATTTGTGAATGAAAGTGTAGTAACAAATATTGTATATGGAGGAAATGCTCAAATCATGGATATTGCAGAGAATACGATAACATTAGATGCTTCTAAAGGTGGTGGAGCAATTGCTGTATTGGCAAGCGAAAACTCTACATTGAAACAGAATACAATTCTTATCAACCCCTCTATTAAAACACAGGCTACTGTATATGCTGTTACTCCAGCGTATTATGTAACACCTATAATCCCTGATAATGGACCACGATTTATAAAAGAAACAATATCTCAAGGTGTAAATGATGTCACATTTCATGAGATAGGTCATGTTATTTACCAAGGTAAAGCTCAAAACAATGTGATAAATTATCACAATAGGGTTAGGAGGATACTGAATTTAGCTCCACGACCATATGATGAAACTCACAATAGAAATGTAAAACAGGGGGTATATTAATATGAATAAGATTTGTATTGCTGCACTATTTTTGTTTGTTTTTGGGGTTCATTTGAGTGCACAAATGAAAGAACTAAAACCCAATAATTATGAGTCTGTATCCACGGATCGTTTGTGCTTACGTTTAGTTAATAAATCAAATGATTGTATGATCTTTGAATTCATTAATAAATCTGATGATAGTTTGTATCTCTTTGATAGTTATCTGAACGAAATTTCAATTTTGTCGAAAGAAAATTTGTATGATACTAAATATTTGCATAGATATGATGAAAAAACAAAACAGCGTAAATTTTCTTTTTTACCGCTTTTGCCATACTTATCAGTAGAGTATGTTGATCTTACCGTAATAGGAGAAAAAAGGTTCGTAAGGAAAGGACAGATAATATATCATTTTAGTCCTATTCCTCCAAAAGGAAAACTTTATATTTCAATTCCTGGAACGTTTTTTTATTCAAAGAAATACGTTAAAGATATCTCCCTTAAAAGTTTCTCTATTTTTGATAAAAGAATAAAGTTTGATGATATATTAAAAAAAGAATGTGATCAAATAATAGTTGAATTTGCCATCTATAAGAATGTTGACTTATTGACTTCGATGGATGCTTATTATTTGGATGAGATTAGATTTAATGAACAGGCGCTTTCGTATGAAATCTTTTCTATCCTTATTGATTTGTAATGGTAAGTGTTGGTACGATTCGATCTTATGTCGTTTTACGACGATGGATTCTTTGCGTGAGAAGTATTATGATAAGAATCTGTATACTTATTGTTGGGTTAATACGATGAAGTAATAGTTTTGGAAGGAAAGTTGTATTTCTTGAAGTGAATTTATTCACGATACCTTATGATAGAATGATTACAAACCGAAACTATGATACTTTTACAGCGACTCATGAATTTGGGCATTTAAGTGGCCTTGAACATAATAAGCGTAATCCTTTTAACTTAATGAGGTCAAATGGTTCCTTTTACAATTTAAATAGTACACAATTTAAAACAGTTTATTCAAAATGGAAGAATAAAGAGCTAAATAAAAGATATAATTATGAAATTAACCCCTTAGGGAGGAAAAGGCCCAATAGAGGGAAGGCATCAATTTATGTTAGACCATAATTTACATCATATGAAAAAGAGAAAAATTCTATTATTATTAGCAATGTCGTATTTTTTGATATTTGTTTCTAAAAACATTTATTGGTATGTTAGAAAGGATTGTACCAATTTGTCTTTTGTTTTATCAAATCATATTACATGTTGGAATGGAGAGAATACAGAGATATCTATTGAGGTTTATATTGATAACAAACTGTATTTCAGGAATAATAGATTCTCTGAGCTTTATTTGTTTATTGATAATATGAATGTATCTATGGGTTATCATCATCTTAAAGTTGTTGTAGATTTTCATTTTGTTGAAACGGAGGGCTTTTTTGTTTTTCCTATAAAATGGATTACTATTGAATGTTGGGGAGAAGGAGATATTGAGAATATTACGTTAGGGTTTTCCTCATCACCTCCAGGGCTAATGTAAGAGAGGATATATGGTAAGTATTTGGGAAGAGTCGGTTATAGTAAATTTTCGTGGTTTACTAACAGAAATGTAGAAAGTAGCCTGCATTCTATTCTTCAAATATCAAAAATATCTACATTGGTTATATTTATTGATACATTTATCACTATATGCGATAACCAATAACACTACATTTGCACACAAACCTTCGAGTTATTAACCAAATTAAAATAAAAATTATGAAGAACATTTTCTCTTTAAAGAAAAGCAGGTCTGCTCTGTCACTTGTTCTTTGCTGCTTACCTTTTATCACTATTACTGCGCAGCAAATGACGGCATTTGAAAGAGTAGGAACAGATGATGAATCTATTCAGGAGTTTTTTCCGGGTGAACACCGGGCTCGCCCGGTATTAGGGGCATATACCAATAGCGGTTATATGGGATTGTTTTGTGGCGGGCAGGATCTGGGAGGCTCTAGTGGCTGGTATATAGATCCGCGTTGGGGAGATTTGGGAGACGGAACGTTTGCCAATCCTATTCTGAATGGTGACTATTCCGATCCGGACGTTATCCGGGTAGGGAGTAAATACTATATGATTTGTTCCGAGTTCCACTTTATGGGTATACCGGTTCTGGAATCGGATGATATGGTAAACTGGACCATTGTTGGTCAGATATACAATCATATCGATCTTCCTGGTTTTTCGGAAATGAAGCGTTATGGCGATGGCAGTTGGGCACCTGCTCTACGCTATCATGACGGAAAGTTCTGGATGTTTGTATGTATGCCAAACGATGGATTGTTTATGTCTACAGCTACAAACGCTGCCGGCCCCTGGACACCTTTACATTGTGTGAAGAGTGCCGGTGGTTGGGAAGATCCTTGTCCGCTTTGGGATGATGACGGACAGGCTTATGTGGGGCGCAGCCAATTGGGTGGTGGCCCGATTTATATTCATAAGATGAGTGCAGACGGTAGTCGGCTTCTTGACGATGGAAAGAAAGTATACGAAGGTCCTGTTGCCGAAGGGACGAAACTCTTTAAGAAGGATGGCTATTATTACATAAGTATTCCCGAAGGCGGTGTAGGTTCGGGTTGGCAAACGGTGATGCGTTCTAAAAATATTTATGGACCTTATGACTCAAAACGTGTATTGGAAATGGGAGTGACGAAGGTCAATGGTCCTCATCAGGGAGCTTTGGTAGATACACCCGAGGGAGAATGGTGGTTTTATCATTTCCAGTCGGCCGATCCGCAAGGGCGTGTTGTACATTTGCAACCGGTGGTATGGGAAGACGGTTTCCCGGTTATCGGCACGGACTATGACAAGAATGGAATTGGTGAACCGATGAAAGTCTGCAAAAAGCCTGCTGTTAAATGTGATGTAACTCCGCATGCACCGCAGGCCAGTGATGATTTTTCTTCTGATAAGCTGGCTGTACAATGGCAATTCAATCATAATCCGGCAAATGAAAACTGGTCGCTTACTTCCCGTCCGGGATGGTTGGAGATCAAAGCATTGAAAGCAGAAAGTGTGCGTGATTCCCGCAATCAGTTTACTCAAAAGACGATGGGGTATAAGGGCGAAGTCGTTATCCGGATGGATTATTCTGCTATGACCGAAGGACAACGTGCGGGTTTAGAGTGTATTGGTAATAAATTTTGTGGAGCAGGTGTTCTGATGCAGAAGGATGATGGAACATTAACCCCGGTTGTTTATTATGAGAACGAAGGACAGATAAAGCTGATTAAAACAATAGAAAAAGCCGGTGATCCGGTGATTTATGTAAAATTGGCGATCGATGCCTTGAATAATAAGCATCAATTCTCTTATAGTCTGGATGGTCAAAACTATCTGGAGTGTGGTGATTCCTTTCAGGAAGGCTCTCGTGACTGGAAAGGTTCTCGTGTAGGGCTTTATTCATATAATACAAAGGAAGAGGGTGGAAGCGCCTGGTTCGACTCGTTCGAATATAAATTTGACGGCCCTGGCGGTCTGGTAACAGAAGAATAAAAGGAGTGGTTTATGAAAAAGAGATTAATTGCTTGTTTGCTTGCAACGTTACCGTGCATCGGAGCTGTTGCTCATGTCTGGGATGAATTAGCTATCCTCGCCCGGCGTAATAGTGATGGTACTTTTACCCTTGAGAAAGACTCTTATCTGGCTGTAAGTACCTATACGAATGCTGTCTTTTTTGATTATAACAATGACGGAAATCTTGATTTGCTGATCATGGGGCAGGGAGGAGACTGGAATGTCAGTAGTGATATTAAAATAGTTGCTTTGTACCGGAATCTGGGAGAAGAGAATGGATATCGTTTTGAGAAAGTTGCTGCTCCGGGTTTTCTGCCATACAAGGATGAAGGATTTTTCAATCCTGTATCCGTAGGCGATTATAACCATGACGGATATACGGATGTAGTTGTGATGAGTTATCACAACGGACGCCGCATTGATCTGTATCTCAATGATCGTGGAAGTGGTGCCTTTATTCGTCAGGAACAACAGGTGTTTGAGGCAGCTACCAATGGATCGGTCCTGTTTGGTGACCTGAATAATGACGGTTGGCTCGATATTGAGTTCACCGGATATAGTGACAAAACTTCTACTGCGCTTAAAACGTATATTAATAAACGTGACGGTTCGTTTGTGGATGAAACGCCTTCAAATATTCGCGGAGCTTTTCAGGGACAGTCTACACTTGCAGATATTAATGGCGACGGTACATTGGATATCATCAGTACCGGAAACGGAGACGGTTGGGTCTGTCTCTCTTCTTTGTATTATAGCACTGTAGATAAAGATGGTAAATGCATCTATCGGTATGTATCCGAAAAAGAAAGTAATATTCTGGGAGTGAGCCGTGCCAATCCGTTGGTTACCGATTTTAATGGCGATGGGCTGATGGATATGGTGATCAATGGAGAACCCGGTGATGGCTCCGGTTTTAGAAACCGTATTTATTATCAGACGCGGGAGGGTAAGTTTGTTATGGATAAATCCTATCCGGTGGTTCCTGTCAATCAGGATGGTGGTATTAACATGGGTGACGTCAATGGAGATGGTAATATGGACTTGATTGTTGGCGGCTATGTGGGTACTTACGAGAAGGCTCCTGCCTCCTATTATACGGCTCCGTTACGCGTTTATGAGAATAATCCGCAAAAGGTGGGACTTTCCGGAAATACTTTTCCCGAACCGCCATCCAAAGTTACGGCTGTGATGGAAGGTGATGAACTTGTTATCTCCTGGTTACCCGGTTCTGATAAGGAAACGTCGGAAGCTGCTTTGCGTTACAATATTTATGTCCGTAACGAAACGACCGGAGAATTATATACAATGATCCCGGTAGATATTGAAACCGGTAGGCTGAAAGTAGGTACCGACTTACAAACTTCTCTCTCTTCCGCCCTCAACTCCTATCGGATGCGTGTGTTCGGCAATGGTAGATATACCGTAGGTGTTCAGGCGTTGGATCAGTCGTACGCCGGTAGTAAGTTTGCAACCACCGGTTTATCTGTTGCAACCGGCATTCAGTCAATCGCATCATCCGATCATTTCAGGGTTGTTCCGGTAGATACCGGAGTAATGGTTCGTGGTATGGATAATCACAAAGTAGTTGTGTATACTATGGACGGCAGAACCGTGAATACCGGCTTTTCTAATACGGTTATTCCTTTGTCGGAAAGAGGAGTATATCTTGTTTCTGTGAGTGGAGAAAGAACACCGCTGAAGTGTATGTATTAGTAATGATTAGGTGTATTTGTGCTATCGTAAAACCAAAAGAATAATAAAAATGAATAGAAGATTATTACTGATTGTAGTAAGTGTGATTTGTGTTTTTTCAACTCAGGCACAAAATAACAGAGACATTTATCTGAATATGGATGTCTCTCAGCATGAACGTATCCTTGATTTATTGTCAAAACTGACCGTTGAAGAAAAAATTTCATTATTGCGTGCCACTTCACCGGGTATCCCCCGGCTTAACATAGATAAATATTATCATGGGAATGAGGCCCTTCATGGAGTTCTGCGTCCGGGAAACTTTACTGTATTTCCGCAAGCCATCGGATTGGCTGCTATGTGGAATCCACAATTATTGCATGAAATATCAACGGTAATCTCTGATGAGGCTCGTGCAAGGTGGAATGAGTTGGAACGTGGCAAGAAACAATCGGCACAATTTAGTGATTTGCTTACATTCTGGTCTCCTACCGTAAATATGGCAAGAGATCCACGTTGGGGACGTACTCCGGAGACTTATGGTGAAGACCCTTTTCTGTCGGGCAGGTTGGGCGTTTCATTCGTCAGAGGATTGCAGGGAGATGATCCTCGTTATCTGAAAACGGTGTCGACTCCTAAACATTTTGTAGCCAATAATGAGGAACATAATCGTTTTGAGTGTAATGCCATTATCAGTGAAAAGAATCTGCGGGAATATTATTTGCCCGCATTTGAAAAGTGTATTACGGAGGGGAAAGCCGCTTCTATAATGACTGCTTATAATGCTATTAATGATGTTCCCTGTACACTGAATAATTGGTTGTTGAAGAAAGTGCTTCGTCATGATTGGGGATTCGATGGATATGTGGTTTCTGACTGCGGAGGCCCGAGTCTCTTGTTCACAGATCATAAATATGTAAAAACGTTGGAGACTGCCGCTACTTTGTCCATACAAGCCGGGCTGGATCTTGAATGCGGGGATAATGTCTATATAGGACCTTTACTCAACGCTTATAAACAGTATATGGTTACTGAAGCAGAAATAGATTCTGCAGCTTATCGTGTATTAAGAGGACGTATGCGCCTGGGATTGTTCGATGATCCGGATTTGAATCCTTACAATAAGATATCGCCTTCGGTAATCGGTTGCGAGAAACACAGTAAATTGGCTCTTGAGGCAGCTCGTCAGAGCATTGTCCTGTTGAAGAATGAAAAGAATTTTCTTCCTTTAAATCCTAAAAAGATAAAATCGATAGCCGTAGTGGGGATAAATGCAGGAAATTGCGAATTTGGTGATTATAGCGGAACTCCGGTTAATCATCCTGTATCGGTGCTTGAAGGTCTTAGAAACAGATTGGGCGATCAGGTTGAGGTTGTGTATACTCCTTGGGTCTCTTCAGTTTCAGGATATGATATGATAACGAAATCGTATTTTCCGAATGGTCTGAAGGCAGAATACTATGATAATAAGGATTTGACAGGTACTCCTAAAGTACGTATAGACGATAATATCAACTTTGAACCGATCAATCAAGCTCCGGATCCTTTTTTACCGAAATCTCCATTGTCTATCCGTTGGAGCGGCGACCTCGTGCCTACTGCTTCGGGGAAGTATACATTGGCTTTTACTTCAGACGATGGTTGCCGGTTGTATATTGACGGAAAGAAAATTATAGATTCATGGCATAACCGAAGTGTAGAGACGGATAGTATATCTTTGTCTTTAGAGAAGGGGAAAAAGTATAAACTCGTTGCTGAATATTTTGATGGTGGAGGCAGTGCATCTGCAAAATTGTATTGGCGTGCACCCGATACCGATCAAAGAGCGGTGATTGACTTGTACGGAGAAGCCGGAAATATTATGAGAAAATGTGATTTGACGGTTGCCGTATTGGGAATAAATCAATCCATTGAACGGGAAGGACAAGACCGTTCTTCAATAGAACTTCCGAAAGAGCAACAAGCATTTATCGAAGAGGCTTATAAAATAAATCCGAATACGGTGGTCGTTTTGGTTGCTGGTAGTTCATTGGCCATAAACTGGATGGATGAACATATTCCTGCTATTGTCAATGCCTGGTATCCCGGAGAGGCGGGAGGTACTGCTATAACCGAGGTTCTGTTTGGAGATTATAATCCTGGCGGAAGATTACCATTAACCTATTACAACAGTTTGGACGAACTGCCTGCATTCAATGATTATGATATTCGTAAAGGGCGTACTTATCAGTTCTTTGAAGGCAAGCCGTTGTATGCGTTTGGTTACGGACTAAGTTATACCACTTTTTCTTATAAAAAACTGAATATTGATTCTTCCGGTGATACTGTGAAAGTAAGCTTCACACTGAAAAATACCGGAAAGTATGAAGGCGATGAAGTTGCTCAGTTATACGTAAAATACCAGGGAACAGATTCGTCTGTAAAGATGCCTTTAAAACAGTTGAAAGGTTTTGAGCGGGTACATTTGAAGAAAGGAGAAAGCAGACAGGTGATTTTGACTGTTCCGAAATCTGAATTGAGATTCTGGGATGAAGCAAAAGGAGAATTCTTTACTCCTTCGGGTGATTATCTGTTTATGGTTGGTAGTGCCTCCGATGCTATACAGCTTCAGCAAATTCTGAAAGACCTCTAGTTAAGGTAATTCAGATAAGATAATTTGTTGAAGAGGGGAGTATATCTTGTTCCTGTAAGTGGAGAAATAGCTCCGCTAAAGTGTATATATTAGCAATGATTAAGTGTATAGTATTTAAATGTTTATTACATAGTGTGTTGTGCGCTTGTTATATGATTTCTTATTATAAAACATCCGGGTGTTATTGTTGAAAACATCCGGGTGTTTTACTCAAGAACATCCCCATGTTTTATTGTAGAACATGGGGATGTTCTTGATTCTTACCTTTGGAGATGATGGATAGAGAAAGCATATTATTTGTAAGAAGAAAGTGTACTATGTTAAGTACAAGACAGTATATGTTTATTGCTTAGTTATAATGTCTGTTTCCAGCAAATATGATAGAGTCTATTGCAGTGGGTAAGGAACTCTTCAATACGGTTATTACATTGAAGTATATCCGAGATTTATTTAGTGTATCTGATGCGTATATGTTAAACTACGATATATATTGGGATACTTAGAGTGGGAAGTAATTCTTTTATTAATATAATACTTTTGTTCCATTTCTTTTTTGGACTGTCTCATGTTGTTTTTTGATATGATTCTGTTAGTATTTGATATATTATTTTTATGCGACATTGTATGGGCAGTCTATCTTTGTGATATAATCGAGCTCGTAAAACTGTTATGAAACAATTAATTTAGAAAATCTATTAAACTATTTTTGTGTGATTTTCTGAAGTTTAATGTTGATTTTAAAATTGTATATTATGGAAATATTCAGAAGATTTTTTTTAGCCTGTATGGCACTTTTGTTACTCACATTTACAGCATGTAAAGATACAGAAGACGAACTGTTACCGGAAACTACACTTTCAATTAGTTCTACACCTATAACTGTTGTAGAGGGGAAACAACTTTATCATTATATAATTACTACGGAAGTAATCAATCCTAACGGAGCTACTGTTATCACGGCTACAGGAGTGCCTTCATGGGCTGTTTTTAGTGATGCAGGTGATGGCACGGCAGAGATTAAAGGAGTTGCTCCGGAAGAGGCTTCTTCTTCAGATATTATTATCCATGCAATAAATAATGGGAAAGAAGTTACTCAATCGTTTAAGTTGACTGTCTCTTATATTCCTAAAGAAACACTTATAAATATTGTACCTATAACTACTCCCGTATTATTGCCCGGTGGATATGATTTTAGTTATACAATAAAGACTTCGGTTATTGACCCCGATGGAGATACTAAAATTATTGCTGATGATGTGCCGGATTGGTTAACTTTAAAAGACAATGGAAATGGAACGGCTGTTTTATCGGGAACTGCTCCTAAAGTGGCTTCTGCGCATATAGAAAATATAGAAATCTCAGCAACTAATAATAATGCCGTTGCAAAACTGAATTTTACCATCACCATTAAAGATGTTATAAAAGTTGCTTGTGTTGGTAATAGTATTACTTTTGGCTCTATGTTGACGGATCGGGTAAATGATTGCTATCCTACACAGCTATCTCACTTATTGGGGAATGGATATAATGTAGGTAATTTTGGAAAAAGTGGTGCGACGTTGTTAAGGAAGGGGGATAGGCCTTATGTGAATCAAGCAGAATATACAAAAGCTATAGAATTTGCTCCGGATATTGTTATAATAAAGTTGGGTACTAATGATACGAAACCTATGAACTGGACTTATAAAAGCGAATTTAAAAGTGATGCTAATTATTTGATTGATAAATTTAATGAACTCCCTTCTGTTTCTGCTATTTATGTATGTACTCCCTGTAAAGTTTATAAAAGTAATTATGGTATTACTGATGATGTGGTATTTAATGGGGTAATTCCTATACTAAAAGAGGTAGTGAAAGATAGGGAGTTAGTGTTGATTGATATTTATACTGCTGTTTCGGGACATGATGAGTGTTTCCAAAAAGATGGTGTACATCCGGATGCTGCGGGAGCAAAATTGATTGCAAATGAAATTTTTAGAATGCTTTCAGTTAAATAAAAGCAGAATAAAGCTTTGTTTTTAGGGTGTAATTTCATAAAGTAACTGGTTTATTTATGAATTCAGGCATTCGGATCAAGAGTTATAATATAGTTGAATTACAAATATTATTCTAATATGTATGGAAGGTGAAGAGTATATTAACTCTGTATTTATATCTGCCAGATATTAGTGAGATCGAATGTCTGTGCTATATTTTTGAATGAAGATTTAGATTATGTGATTGTTAAACCGGATTATACCTTTTATTATTATGGTGTAATCCGGTGATTTTATGCATTTATTCCATGTCATAATGTGATGAGACCTAGTATCTGTAAATAAATTATTGAAATGCAGGAGGAGAAAAGAATGGTTATTTTAAATATATTCGTATTTTAATAGAGAAGGCTGAATGTATGCTTATGTGTCTGTTGTAAAACATGTTTGATTATGATGTAGTGTATGGTTTATATGTGTATATTTGTAAACACATGCAAAAAAACGAAAAGACGTAATTTTATTTATATGAAGTTCTATTTTCTTTTTTGTGTATGTTAATAGCTAAACATACATAATTATGAAATCACTACTGTTCTTTTTATTGTCTGTTATTATTCCAATTCAGCTGTTTTCACAGCATTCTCTCGGGATTGCAACAAATCTTCCCCGTTCCGGTGATCATCTTCAGAAACAGGAAGTGTCTTATAAGTCTCCCGGATTAAAAGGTCCGGGAATCGTTTGGGATTTCAGTGAGTTAGAGAATAAAAATGCGAACTATAAGCTCAGATATACCTCTCTCCATTCTGATTCGGATACCATTATCGGTATCGAGCACCGTACGATGTATTATTACCAATTGTGCGGTGATACTCTTTTTACTCCCGGGTATGAGAACCCTACTACCCGCATCATGTATCGTGAGCCCGAAGCTTTACTTGTATTTCCCTTTCCTTATGGGCGTACCTTTACCAATTCTTTCGGTGGAAAGGGCAATTATTGCAATCGTATGAAGATTGATATTTGTGGTAATTCTACGGTTACGGCAGATGCTACCGGTATGATGGTCCTTCCTGGCGGGGATACTTTGCAGCATGTCCTGAGAATCCATACCCGCAAGTTAATCTTTGAGCAGATGAGTCCGGGATTCGTAAGTATTACTGCCGGTTTGGATACTTTACCTTCTGCGGTTTGTTATCGCGACAGTGTTAATTTGCATCTGGCTAATGATTCTTCTTATTTCCAAATTGACACCTGGCGCTGGTATGCGGAAGGTTATCGTTATCCTGTTTTTGAAAGCATAAACAGTGCCATTTGTACATCCGGCCAGAAATCGACTCATTTCTCAACCTCCTTTTATTATCCTCCTGAGGAACAATACTATGGCTTAAACGAAGATTCTGATAATCAGGAGAAACGGGATCGGATAGAGGCGGATAAACAGCCGGAATCTTTTATCCAGGGAGCTCCTGAAAATGAGAATAACGGTCACGGATATGAGGATGAATTTATTCATTACACCTTCACTTTAAGTGATCATGTGGTATCCTTGAATTATACCCTGAAAGTTGGTTCGGATGTGACTCTCGGTTTGTATGACATTCAGGGCCGTCAACAATCCTCCATACAGAAAGCCTGTCAGGCTGAAGGCAGTTATCAAAAACAGTTTCCGTTGGATGGTCTACCAGGCGGAGAATACCTGTTGCGTATCGTTGTAGGTGATAAAGCATACGGCGAGAAGATTCTGAAACGATAATCATTATTCTTTCCTTAAAAACAACACACTTATGAAACGTACCGGTATATTGGCAATTCTGTTTGTATTTGTTTTTGCCTGTGGCTTTTCTCAGGATATTAATCAAAACTATATCCGTACCCGCGTCATGCTACACGAAAGTGACCCTTCCAAATGTCTTGAAACGATACAGTATTATGATGGTCTGGGGCGTCCGTTCCTGAATGTACAAAAAAATGTGACCCCTTCGGGTACCAATCTTGCCACCCTTCAGGAATATGACGGAGTGGGGCGTGAATCAATATCCTGGTTGCCATATGTAACCTCTTCAGATTATTTATCGCCTCAAGACATAAAGAATGATATTTCTGCTACCTATGGTGGTGATTCCCGCCCTTTTAGTGAATCTGTTTATGAAGCTTCTCCTTTGAATCGTATTGTCAAGCAATACGGCCCCGGCGCTGCCTGGACTGATCATCCTGTATCAACAGCCTATCTGACAAATACTGCTACCGATACACTTTGCTGCAAATTATACAAAGTGGACACTTCCGGTTCATTGGTGCAGAATGGCAATTATGCCGCCGGTTCATTATACGTTAATCAAGCGGCAGACGAGGACGGGCGTCTATCCTACTCCTTCACGGATATGCTTGGACAAGTCGTTTTAACCAGGCAATTGGTTAGTGGTGAGCCTTATGATACCTATTATGTATATGATGACTTTGGGAATCGACGTTTTGTACTTCCTCCTGCCTATCAGGATACTCCCGATCTTTCTCTATATGGTTATCAATATAAATATGATTCCCGCAACCGGTGTGTTGAGAAGACTCTACCGGGTTGTGAGCCTATATGGTATGTGTACGACAAGGCAGATCATCCGATTCTTTCTCAAAGTGGCGTTCAACGTGCAAAACAGGAGTGGAGTTTTATGCTATATGACGCTCTCAATCGGGTTGTTGTAACGGGAACTATTCAAACACAACGTTCGAGGGAGCAATTGGCAAATGACTATAAGGATGTCTTATTCAAAGGAACACTCAGCACGAATTGTTCTTTCGATCTCAGCAAAGCAGATAACTTGTTGGGATACGAAGCCCCTGTTTTGTCGGGCTATAAAGTCAGGGTGCTGTTGGCTAACTATTACGACCGGTATGATTTCCTTTCTTTGGATTGTTTCAATACCTATGTGATGGATTATGTGGAAGATGCTTCGTTTGGTATCAGGCATGAAAGTGCTCAGGGGTTATTGACGGGAACGTATGTCCGTCAATTGGATGATTTGAGTAAAGGAGAGTTTGTTGCGCATTATTATGATGTGAGAGGGCGGGAAATACAGACAGTGAGTAAACTGACTCCGTACGGGCATTATAATCTTGGCTGGACCAAATATAATTTCACTGGTCAGCCATTGCTCACGAAATATCTGCATTCTTCCTCCTATTATATTTATCCCTATCCTCCCGGTGATCCCAGGGGTAATAATAGTCAGCAGGAACTTTACGAATATGACTATGATAATGCCTCGAGATTAATAAAAACCTATCACACTCATAATGGCGGACAGAGAGTCTTGCTTTCCGAGTTGATCTACGATAATTATGGCAGGCTACAGGAGAAGAGACGGCATGACGGGCAAGATACCGTGCGGTATACATATAATATAAGAAACTGGACCTTATCCATAAAAAGTCGGGGATTTGAAGAGGAGCTGTTTTACAATACCGGTTCATTTACCGATGCGGATCCTTGTTATAATGGCAATATATCCGCTATAAAATATAATCAAAACGGGAATAAATATACTTATCAGTTTCTCTATGATGGATTAAGCCGTTTGTCGGCTGCCAATGCTTATGACAGTCAGGGAATCAGAGTGCCGCATCATGAGTTTTATCTGTATGACAAGATGGGTAATATAACCTATCTGGAACGCAGACTGAATAGTAATAAAATAGATGCGTTGGAAATCCGGTACACAGGCAACCAGATAAAAAATGTATCTTTAAGAAATCCTATATCCGGTTATAGTTATGATTTTGGCAGTATGTCTTATCCTGATTTGTCGGATGCAGCCATTGAATATTATTATGATACTAACGGTAATTTAATTAAGAATTTAGATAAGGGAGTTGTTTCAACGCGGTATAATTTCTTAAATTTGCCGGATACCGTTCAATTCCAGAATGGGAATCAGATTATAAATAGTTATTTGGCCGACGGTAGAAAGGTGAAAACCGTTTATAAAACATATAGTACGGGAATAGTTGTTCCCCAGGATTCTGTCTATCATGGTAATGCTTCTTATAGCAAAGCTACGGATGAATGGAACGGTCATTATATGTATCGTACTTGGCAAAACAGTACCCCTGAGATGTTTATGGTTCAAACTCCCGAAGGTTATATCGGTGCAGATCATGTAGGCATTGACTCTCGTCGTAACTATGCTTATTATTACTATGTCCATGATCATTTGGGTAATGTTCGTATCACCCGTAATTCTCAGGGCTATTACCAGGATCAGTCTTTGGAATATTATCCCTCCGGTGTTCTGTTTGACCGTAGTGTTGACCTTTATCGTCAACCTTATATGTTTGGTGGGAAAGAACTGGTGAGCATGCATGGGCTGAATGAATATGACTTTACAGGACGGCGGCAGGATCCGCTTATACAGAGTTTTACTTCGATAGATCCGTTGTGTGAGAAATACTATTCGATAAGTCCGTATGTGTATTGTTTTAATAACCCGATCAAATATTTTGATCCGGATGGAAAGCAGCCCAGACCGGTAAGACCACCGGTTAGAAGAGGATATAGAAACGGCGGAAGACCAAATCCTTATACTTTTTATCCGGGAGGCGCTAAACCACAATCTTATATGCAAACTACAAACCTCTCTTATACAGGGAATGGGTTGAGAGGAACAGTAGCAATGGAACCACAATCTTTTTTGCTAACAGTAAATACAGCGGGAGGAAATAGTGTGCAGATGAGTAATAATAATGCAATAGCTCATTTTGCTACTGGTGTTGCGGAATTTACTGATGCGCATATAGATTTTAAGAACAAGTTAGCAAGTCTTGTTTCTACAGTGAAGTATGGCGAAGATGGTGTCATCCAAAATAGTACAGAACTTGTGATTAATGATCCTGATTTGGCAATACAGCAACTTAGTTATGAGACTCAGGCTACAGAAATGAATGAGAGTTTAGGTGAACTTGACTTTACTGGCAAATCGTTAGAGGAAATGGTAGAGATGTCTGCAGAGCGAAAAGCTACTATACAGAAAAAGTTAGGATTATCACCCAAAGATTTAATAATGATTGAATTTTTTACGAATCCAAATGCTTTTCAATCTACTCAACAAGAAAGAAGATTTTTACCAGAATTTAATCAACGATGATGAATTATGAAAAAGAGAAAGAATAAAAAGTGGACAACTAAAAATACTCATATAAAAAAAGAAAATAAAAGTATTGATATAAAACCTGAAAAATGGTATTTTAAATGGGGAACATGGATTATTATAGCATTGGCCATTTTAATTATAATATTACGTGCTTTAAATAGCCATATTGTAGGCTATGATCGTTTTATTGGTATGCCAATAGAGTGGATGCGATCACTACTTGATTAGTTTGTATAATGTGTATTGCTTATACTTTCTATTTCAGTCAATGTGACAGGTAGGAGGAATTTGGTTAATAATAATGAATTATGAAAAAGAGAAAGAATAAAAAGTGTACAACTAAAAATACTCATATAAAAAGATTTAATAAAAGTCGTGAGATAGAACCTGAAAAATGGTATGATAAATTAGCAACATGGGTTGTTATTGCAGTGGCTATTGCACTTATAATATTAATTGCTCTGAATAATCATATTGTAGGTTATGATAATTTTATTGGTATTCCAATGGAGTGGGTACGATCACTGTTTGAGTAATAGTCTTTTTATGGTTTTAAATTATCAATACAAAAAAGTTCTTTTGTATGTTTTGCTTAGATGGGAGAAACCCAATATTGGCATTATACAAGGCATATTGAGGATATAAGGCTTATAGGGCAGCAAGAGTAGCAGCTACGGCAGTGAGAGTTACGGATGCCACAACAATAGCCACAGCTACCACTGCGACTGCCACTTATAGTTATAATTATTTTCTAAGTCCTGAACAAGCAGCAAAAGCACAGCAATCATTACTTGATGGAATTAAGAGTGTTGTAAACCAAAATTCTGTAGTTTCTCCGGAATATAATAACCAGCGAAAACGTGAAAGGGATGCAAGAGATCAGCGAAATCAAGAACAAGCGAATATTGCCCAAAGTATTGATACTAATATATCAGGTACTATGCCAAATGGTGATCCTGCACCTAAAAGAGATCCTAATGATGGTCAAAAAGGGACAAAAACGGCTATTGGTGTTGTAATCGTTGCTGGTGGTGTTAGGAGTGTATTGGAGTTGACTAACCCAGATCCTAATAAAGATGCGATTGAAGCACATGAAGAAAGGGCTAAAACCTCTTAAACACAACCGGTACAAGATGACCAGGGATTATGGGAGAAATTCAAAAAATGGATGTTTAATGAATAAAGTTTGTTTATGAAAGATTTTTTTATTAATGTAGGTAGAAAGTTATTTATCCCTACGATTACTTTAATAATTACTTATTGTGTTTTGTATCAATATATAGCAAATTTCTCTTATCTTATTGTTATAAAACTAATATTGTTGATTTTATCCGTATTCTTATTTATAGGATGGATATTCGAATTCTTTAATGAGTTAAAACATAACAATAAGAGTCAAAAGCCTACGAAGAAAAGAGTTAAGAACTTCTATTTGAAATCATATGTGATAATTGTTCAAGTATTTTGTTATTATTGTGCGATTTATTTTCTGTTTTTTTTAGATAAGGAATCTATTCTATTCAATTACTTACTATTGTTTTTATTTGGATTATTGATTGGATGTAGAATTACACGTAAAGCCAACAGCTCTTTCGAGAACATTCAAGATAAATGAGTGGTCATGAGTGTGTATCTATTGGTTGTTAATATAATGAATATATTGGGATTGAACAATGAAAACCGTTTATAAAATATATACGATAGGGATAGTTGTTCCACAGGATTCTGTTTATCATAGTAATGCTTCTTATAGCAAAGCTACGGATGAATGGAACGGTCATTACATGTATTGTACTTGGCAAAAAAGTACCCCTGAGATGTTTATGGCTCAAACTCCCGAGGGTTATATCGGTGCTGATCATGTAGGCATTGACTCCCGTCGTAACTATGCTTATTATTACTATGTCCATGATCATTTGGGTAATGTTCGTATCACCCGTAATTCTCAGGGCTATTACCAGGATCAGTCTCTTGAATATTACCCCTCCGGTGTTCTGTTTGACCGTAGTTCTGAGCAGAGTCGTCAACCTTATATGTTTGGTGGGAAAGAATTGGTGAGCATGCATGGGCTGAATGAATATGACTTCACAGGACGCTGGCAGGATCCGCTTATATCGCGGTTTACTTCGATAGATCCGTTGTGTGAAAAGTACTATTCGATAAGTCCGTATGTGTATTGTGCGAATAATCCGATGAGAAATATTGATATTAAAGGTGATAGCACTACTATTTTGAATCTGGGATATGGTTTAAATCAGCACATAGCAATGCTTATACAAAATAATGAAGGGTTATGGCAATACTATTCTGTTAATGGAGATAATGTATATGCATCAGAAAATCATACAGGTGGACGTGAATCGGATGACTTGAGTAAAGGATTTTTTAGCTCTCCTCAAGAATTTATGGACAGTGAATATTAATCAAGCTGGTGATAAGAATGATGAGAACATTAATTCTTATGGATATTCTGAGGGGTACATATTGCCAACCACAGCAGAGCAGGATAATATAGCGAGAGAGACATTTGTTTCTATAAGTGAAAATGAAGAATATAGCTTTAATCCTTTTAATCCTAATCAATGCGCTACAGTTACTCAGAAAGCATTAAATGCAGCGGGAATCAAAACGGCAAGGAATAATATACGTATTGTGCAACGACAGTTTAGGCAAAAAGAATATGTGATTGACATGAAGCCTTATTTGCCTAGTTGTACTTTTAAGTCAATAATAAGGTACAATCCTAATGGTCAAATAATAAATAGAAAAAAATAAGATGCAGTTAAAGTATAAAATATTCTGGAATTTAAAGTTGGGCTATTGGATAGTGCAGGCTATATTACTTTTTGGAA
This sequence comes from Bacteroides sp. 41_26, assembly GCF_949740115.1. Lineage (NCBI taxonomy): Bacteria > Pseudomonadati > Bacteroidota > Bacteroidia > Bacteroidales > Bacteroidaceae > Bacteroides > Bacteroides sp. 41_26. The sequence goes on along the minus strand of NZ_CATJGZ010000112.1, from coordinate 165,311 downwards.
TAAAAGGTTATGGTTTACTCCCAGTCATAACAGCCATTGCAATTATATTATTATGTATATATGCTTTTTTTTGTTCCAATAGTCGGAATCGTATGATTTTATCGTTACTATTTATCGCATATACTGTACTTTTTGCATTTATCGCTATTATAAGTTCCGTTTTTATACATGATATTCTCATTAAAACAATGTTTTTTATGATAACTATTGTGAATTTTATTATTTCAATATCAATGTTTGTGGGTGTAAAAAATATTTAAATCACTAATGAAATAAAAATTTATACAAACAATATTATGAGAATTATTGGCTTAATTCCCCAGGTGTACCTGTTGGTCGTAAATAAATGCAGCTTATTCATTGTTGTTGTATTTTCCATGTTGTCTTGTTATTCTGTAAGAGACCAACAAACAAATGATGCTATACAGTATGATGATTTGACAAAGAAATACGTATATACCTTTGTTGAACAAATGCCCAATTACAAGGGTGGTGATGATACTTTTATAAAAGATTTTAGAGATAATTTTAGTTATAGTTTTAAACCATATGAAGATATTCAAACCAAACTTAAAGTTCTGTTTGTTATTGATACAAAAGGGAAAGTAATTGGTGTAAGAATTTACAATAAGGAAAAAAAACTAACTGATTTTGAAAAGGCAGGATTAAAAGCATTAGAGTTAATGCAAAATTGGGAAAGTGGAAAATATAATAACAAAAATGTTAATGTTATATTAACAAGGACGATAAATGTAGATTTTAGATAATCCGTTGGCGGAATCAAATTAGCATACGTTTATCTGTCAACGAGCTAATAATGGTAATTTAATAAAAAAATGAGGCGAGAGAGCACTTTAATCTTGCATAATTTCTTAAATCTGCTGGATACGGTTAAATTTTACCAGGGTTAAGATACATAATAAAAAAATTGAAGTAGTATGAAACAGAATATTTCTATAATATGGTTGATATTAACGCTTTGTATTATGTCGTCTTGTTTTACAGAGACAAAAAGAGAGTTTAAGTTCTATATTTCTGAAGTAAATATGTATGTGACTACTTTCAAACGTCCTGGTAAATTCTATGTTCTTATAAGTCCGACAAGATATGAGACATCACTTTCTGATAGCGTCGATTATATTGAATTAAGAATAGGTGCTTATGCCAATATTATTCTTGATTCATTGGATAATAGGAATGTATTTATCGAAGATTATTATGGAGACAAAAAGCCGAAAATTCATAAAGTTAACTATAATATCAATCTTGTGGAGAGTAATATCTTTTCAAAACAATATTTTGATAATCATCTCGCTAAGAAAGGATATATTCTTATGAACCTATCTACAGATGTATATGGAATAAATGTGGGCGGGAAGGTGATAAAGAAGGAAAATATATGGGGAGATTAGAAATCTATTGTATTGAATTTCTTGGAGTGCAGTGGATTATTCATATGTATATTGCATGAATGATCTATTTGTGGCAGTATGAGTGAATGGAGAAGCTTCTCAAAATCGTAAAGGGTGAAAAAATATAGCAGTTCAATAAGGATTATAGTGAAAATAGTACTTCAATAGAAAAAGTAAGTAAGCAAAGAATATAGAATAAGAGTGAAAATGATGCATTAGAAAGGAAGAATAGGGGATGGACTTCAAAACCATAATGATATTTATAGTAACTGTGCTGAATGTGCCTTATGGTTTAGGACAGAAGGATACACTCTGTTTTGACGAATATCATGGTGTCGATTTGAATGGTACGTTTATGAAAGATATTCCGGATGCGGTCCGGTCTATACCTTATTATTGGGAATTGAGTCCGGAGCAGTTGGAAGAACATTTGGATAAGATAAAGAAGCACAACGATAACGGTAGCGGTAACTCGCTTTATCATTCTGAGATAGGCGTTCAATACTAAGGGATTTATTATTCAGCTATAGCTACTTTAATCGTTTATGTGAGGTTTATCGAACTTTCTTTTAGCTCAATAGTAACCTTGGTAGGGAGAAACTCCCATCCTTTGTAATATAGGGGAATATCCTGCGAAAAACGATGGGATCCGATTTCTAAGGTATTTACGATAGTGTTGTATTACTATTGACACAATCGTCTTAGTACCTCTTCGTGCTCCGGAAAAAGCTTAGATAATTCATCAAATGTACCTAACTCGAAATTATCGAAAGTAAAGGCAGGAGCAACCGCACAACTAACCAGCGCATATCCGAAGTGTGAAGGCAGCTCGGCAGCAAACCAACATCCGGGCTCGATGGCTACTTGCTGTTCACCTGAAATATCGGTATTCATCAAATGAGTGACTAATCTTCCGTCAGGATGGATTACATATAACATTAATGGGTAACCGGCATGATAGTACCATACTTCCGGCGAAGAAAGTCTATGAAATGCTGATATTTCATTATTCTCTAATAAATAATATATGGAAGTCATAGCGGGTTTGTTACCATCTACCATTTTTCCGGTTCGGAAAATTTCTCTGTAATACCCTCCCTCCGGGTGACGACGTAAATTTAGATGTTCTATCCAATCTGCTGCTTTCATAAGGTTACTGATTTATTAATATAGTCCGGGATGAGGACTATTATATTGTCTGAATTACAAATGTATATGAATGTATGAACAGTAACAAGTAAAGTAACTAATATATTAGTTATATTAACTCTTCATTTATTCCGGCAGATACCAGTGAGATTGAATGGTTATATACATTGGGTTACGTATCCTGTAAGGATTTGTGTAACCCAATGCTTAAAGTGTTTATACCGCCATAATATGATGGGATGTTTGTACTGTAGTTCTGAAATATATGGTTCTATTCTTATTTTCTCTATACTGCGTGGGAGATAATTTCAGATAATTAGTAAATAGTCTTGAAAAATAAAGCGGGTCATCAAATCCTACCAATGGGCTGATTTGATTGACTTTCATTTCTGTCTCTTCCAGGTAATGGCAGGCTTTCTCCATACGGAGCTGTGCCAGATACTTGGAAGGAGAAGTTCCGGTCTGGGCTATAAATATTCTGGAGAAATAGGATACGGAGAGATTTACATGTTCTGCCATATTTTTTAGGGAGAGATGCTTGTGCAGATTCTCCCGCATAAATTTTAAGGAAGTATCAATGATATTACTTTCTTTAATGGTTTCTGATTCCTTTTTATTCTGATTGGAACATCTGATAATACCCAGGAAATGGAAGAATACACTGGTTGCATAAGACATCTGTTCGGTGCTATTTTCTTGTTGTAATGTGTTGAATATCTCTTCGAACATGTCTATCTTATTTTTAAATCTCGACTGTGAGTTATAAGGCATGTCCTGAGGTACATCAAACCCTTTGCTGAAATATCCTGCTTTTTTACCGTTGAAGTGAATCCAGTAAATGGACCATGGTTTCCCTTTACTGCTTCCATAGGCGTGCGGGGTTCCCTGAGGGATAATAAAGAATTGATCTTCTGTTACTTTTGACTTCTTACCATTGTATTCGAGCCATCCTTCGCCTTTTACACAATATATAAGAATGTAATTGGTGGAGCTTTCCGACTCTCTACGGCAGTAATGATATTCGGCATTTGGAAAATAACCCATATTGGAGAAATACAACTCTTTGCCTAATTCGTCGTTTTTGAATTTTTCAATTGCGAATGAGGGAAGACTTATCAGTCGTTCACCTTTGAATCCTTCTTTGATCTTCAGCATAGTATTAAAATAATTAAAGGTTATTGCTCATGGTGCAAATATAAAGGAGCGGTTTTGCAATGGATATTCGATAAAAATGAAAAAGTATCAGATTTTGATTTTGTGGGGTGTAAGTACTTTTTTTAGTGAATATATTATATTTTAGTATCGAAATTTTATATTTTTCGGTGTTTGTATCGGGAAAAAGATATTTTATAATACTTAATAGTTATTTTTGTATCCATATATTGTATTACTATGAAAGCAACTTTGTGTCTGATCCTTTTTCTTAATCTATCAGTTTGGTCATTATTGGGACAGGTTCATTTTACCCGTTTGAATAATGAAGACGGATTGTCACATAGTGAAGTAAAGGCTATATTGCAGGATAGCTACGGATATATGTGGATCAGTACGCGTAATAAACTGAACCGCTATGACGGGTGTGAGTTTAAGGTATTGGATTGTTATGACCCGATAGCGAATAAGCGCAATAACAATACGGCTGCTTTGTGTGAGGATATGAACCGGCTATTGTGGGTAGGCACGGATGAAGGTGTTTTTATCTATGATCCGGTGGTGGAGACTTTTACTTATCTGGAACGTTGGCTGAATCTTCAGGACGCAGGTTTTCTATATAACTGGGTTTCAAATATCGTAGCTGACAAGGAGGGGAATATGTGGATTGTTCTACCTTCTTGTGGCATACTGAAAGTGAATGTACAGACAAAAGCATACAAACTTTATTCAAATTTTGGGCACACTGTGTTTGAAAAAGGAGGACCATTGTCATTGACAGTGGACGGACAGGGTGCTGTCTGGGTTGGATGTATTGACCAGGGAATTTGCCGGTATGACAAAGCGAAAGATGATTTTGTACAAGTACTGGAAGAAACCGGGGTATTCCGGGGGAAAGGAGTGTATGCAATGCTGTCCTGCAAAGAATCTTTATTTGTTGCTTTACACGAGGGGCGATTACTGAGGTATAATAAGGAGACAGGAACGCTGGCTCTGCATGACTTTCCGGAAGTAGACAATGTGATGATCCGCTGTTTGATGATGCCAAAGGATGAAGAACTATGGGTCGGTACAAATAATGGGGTGTATATCTATAATTTGTTGACTAAAAATTGTACTGTATTCAGGAACGATTCTTTTGATTCACACTCGCTTAGCTGTAATACAGTTACTGATATGTATATTGATAAAGAGAAGGGCATCTGGGTTGGTACTCTCTACGGAGGGCTGAATTATCAGAGTCGTAGTGCCGGGAACTTTACGGTTTATATACCGAATGATCATCCGCAGAGCGTACAAAGCCAGTGGATTCATGGCTTGTATTGGGATGCCGATATGCAGAAGCTTTGGGTGGGAACAGAAGATGAAGGCTGTTCGGTTTTTGATAAGAAGACATCGGAGTTTAGCAGGATTAGTGCACGTCATACGGCTCCCATCACTTATATACGAAAAATCAACGGGAATATCTGGATTGGTTATTTTAAGAATGGGTTGGATATTATATCTCCTTCCATGAAGATAACACACTATTCAAGTTTTGAACTGGGCTTGAGAGAAGAAAGTATCTATGCCTTTTGTGAAGATCACACGGGTACCATTTGGATCAGTGATGGTGGAGGAGTATACAGGGCGCAGAAAGGGACGATGCGTTTTGAGAGAGTAACAGAATTCGGAAACGGATACATACAGGATATTATGGAGGATAGCCAAGGGAATATCTGGATTGCGGCGATGGGTAGTGGATTATACAAATACAATATTCATTCCCGTAAATCGAGGCAATATCTTGCTGACGGTAAACCTGGGTCTATCAGTTCGAATTCGGTCAGTAGTATTTTAGAAGATAGTAAGGGACGCATCTGGGTCAGTACGGATCGTGGTGGCATTTGCTGTTTTCAGAACGGGGCTTTTCAAGCCTATTCGCTTGCTGAGGGACTTCCGGATGATATTGTTTACAGAGCAGTGGAAGATGCCCATGGAAATATCTGGTTTGGAACAAATCACGGACTTGTGCGGTTGGAACCGGATACTAAAGAGGTACAGGTTTTTGATAAGAAAGACGGTTTGAGTGTCTCTAGATTCAACTATAACTCAGTGGCGATGACAGATAAAGGTACCATTTTTATGGGGACGATGCATGGATTGGTTTCGTTTAATCCGGGGCAATTTGTGAGAAATGATTTAATCCCTTCTGTCTATTTCACCGATTTTCTGGTAAATGGTAAGAATCTTCTTCCCAATGTTATTAACCAGTATGAAAAGAACTATAAGATCACGCTTAATTATGATGAACGAAATATCAGTATCCGTTTTGTTGCATTGAGTTTTGCTTCTCCTGGGGCAAATCGCTATGCTTATCGTATGAGCAATGTAGACAATGATTGGATTTATACGGATAAGAATGTGATTTCTTATGCCGGACTTACTACCGGAAAATATGTGCTTCATGTGAAGGGAGCCAATAACATGGGAGTATGGGATGAAACTGAAAAGGTGTTGAGCATTGATGTATTGCCACCGTGGTGGGCATCTCCTATGGCTTATGTAATCTATGTGCTGGTAGTACTTTCATTACTTTTTTATTGGATTCGTACATATCTGAAAAGGATAGCCCGTAGAAATGAGGAAAAGAATCTCATCTATACAATCGAAAAAGAGAAGGAGCTTTACGAGTCGAAAGTAGCGTTCTTTACGAATATTACGCATGAGATACGTACTCCGTTGACACTGATTAACGGCCCGTTGGATCTGGTAATACAGGAATCTGCACTTTTCCCGAAGAATGTACAACGTTATCTGGGATTGATAAAGCAGAATGTGGAACAACTGTTGAATCTGGTCAGTCAGTTACTGGATTTTAAGGCTGCCGAAAATATGAATAAACCGTTGATTTTCTCAGAAATTAAGGCTTTGCATCTGATTGAATCTCTGAAAGAACGATTCTCTGTGTTACTTTTGGAACGGAATAAAACCTTTGAAGTTATAGCGGACCGCGTAGATCCGGATATTTGTGTCATTGCAGATAAGGATGCGGTTGATAAGATAATGAATAACCTCATCTTTAATGCGATCAAATATAGTGATACGTGTATTACCGTGCGGGTGAGTCGTGATGATGAGTTTTTGATACTTGAGATCATAAATGATGGTTTGCTGGTATCAAAAGATATGCACGAGGCAATCTTTGAACCTTTTGTCAGGGCAGAAAACAGTAAGGAAAATATAGGGGTAGGCATTGGATTATCGCTTTGCCGGAGCCTGGTGGAACAACATCGGGGTACTTTAACTTATCAGGAAATGGAAGGTTTGAATTGTTTTGTACTGAAACTTCCCGTTCGTCAGAAAATAACGGAGAACGTACAGGCTGTTGAAATGAGCAACGGGCAGATTCAGCTGAACCGAAACAGTATAAGAGTGACTTTACTGATCGTGGACGATCATCCGGATGTGGTGGATTTCTTATCAGAGCAGCTATATGAGGAGTATACCATCCTGACAGCTTCGGACGGAGTACAGGCCCTCAATATAATAGAGCATAATAAAGTGGATATTGTATTGAGTGATATTATCATGCCTAATCTGGATGGTTTGTCTTTGTGCCGTAAACTGAAGTCGGAGGTAAACACCAGCCATATATTGGTGGTGTTGTTAACATCGAAGAATGATGTCAGTACAAAGATTCAAGGACTGGAAGCCGGGGCGGATGCATACATTGAAAAACCATTTAATCTGAATTATTTGTCGGCTTTACTAAAGAGCCTGATAATAAATAAAAACCGCGATATCAGCTTGCAGAACTCTAAACCATTGGTACCTATCGGCCAGGTAGAGATTAATAAGGCTGATGAGAATTTTGTGAATCAGGTAGTAGATATCGTGAATGCGAATATATCCGATCCTGCTTTTAATGTAGAAGTGCTGACTAATAAGATGTGTATGAGCCATTCTAATTTCAGCAAAAAACTGAAGGGAATTGTGAATATGAGTCCTGTAGAATTTATCCGCTTTGTTCGTTTGAATCGTGCGGCAACTATTCTTTCACAGGAGGATTGCCAGGTGAATGAGGTGAGTGTACTGGTAGGTATAAACTCTACAAGCAATTTTATTCAGCAGTTTCAGAAGCAGTTTGGTAAAACTCCCAATGAATTCCGAAAAGAATGTAAGCGGAAGGGGATTGAACCGGAAAAGTAAAATTGTCCATACTTTAAGTAATTCTCTCTATTTCTTTATAGGCTAAATCCCGGTTACTTTGCGGTCATCAAATTAATGATTAATATTTGTATGATCCTAATGAAAACACAATCAAATCTTTATCTGTTCCTGATAGCTTTAATATCGGCTATGGGAGGTTTCCTTTTCGGCTATGACTGGGTAGTGATAGGGGGAGCCAAACCTTTCTACGAACAATATTTTCAAATTGCGGATAGCCCGGTCTTACAGGGCTGGGCAATGAGTAGTGCACTGATAGGCTGTCTGGTGGGTGCACTGAGTGCCGGAAAGATGAGTGACCGTTTCGGGCGGAAGCCTATTCTCACATTGGCGGCAGGGCTTTTTATCTGTACGGCTATTGGTACAGGTGCCGCTCACTCCTTTACTTTTTTCAATATTTTCAGATTGATAGGTGGATTTGCTATTGGTATAGCTTCCAGTCTATCTCCTATGTATATTGCTGAAATTGCTCCGGCTCATTTGCGCGGACGTTTTGTCTCTATTAATCAGTTGACGGTTGTATTAGGTATTCTTGCTTCTCAGATTGTGAATTGGCAGATTGCAGAGCCGGTGGCTGTAGGAGCGACTTACGAGATGATACGTGAGTCATGGAACGGACAAATGGGTTGGCGTTGGATGTTCTGGGCCATGACAGTTCCTGCGGCATTGTTTTTTGTTTTTAGTTTTATACTTCCTGAGAGTCCCCGTTGGCTGGCATCTTCCGGGCATAGAGAGGCTGCTTTTAAAGTCTTCAGCCGAATGGGTGGGCATGATTATGCTCGCCAGGAGTTGGATGCAATTGCTATGGCTTCTTCGAATGGCGAACAACAAGGAGGCTTTAAACAATTGTTGCGTCCTGCAATGCGCAAAGTGCTGATTATTGGTATTGTGATGGCTGTTTTGCAGCAGTGGTGCGGCATTAATGTGATATTCAACTATGCACAGGAGATATTCATGGCTGCCGGATATGGTGTCTCGGATGTGTTGATGAATATCGTGGTGACCGGAATCACTAATGTGATATTTACAATTCTGGCTATGTTTGTGGTGGATCGTTGGGGGCGTAAGGCGCTTACCCTGATAGGCTCATTCGGGTTGACTGTGATTTATGCTTTTATGGGGGCGGCCTATTATTTTCATATTACCGGTATTGTACTGCTCATTATTGTAGTGATGGCTATTGCATGTTATGCGATGACACTGGCAACAACGATGTGGGTGATTATTTCTGAAATTTTCCCCAACCGGGTTCGGGGGGTAGCTATGTCAGTCTGCACATTTGCTCTGTGGGGGGCTTGTTTCATTCTTACATATACTTTCCCGGTACTGAATAGCGGATTGGGAGCTGCCGGAACCTTCTGGCTTTATGGCATCATCTGTCTTGCCGGGGGGATTTTTGTGGTGTTCTGTCTGCCCGAAACCAAAGGTAAGAGTCTGGAAGAATTAGAAAAAGAATTAATAAAATAGTTGTTATATAATATGGAAAAAATAACCCAATATTTAATTCAAAGTACGGTACATACCAGTGAGGTACGTGCCTGGGAAGAAGATATTTTGCTTCCTACCTATGAAATAGGAAAGGAAGAGAAGAATCCCATTTTCTTGGAGAAGCGAGTATATCAAGGTAGTAGTGGCTCTGTATACCCTTATCCTGTAGTAGAAAAAATATCCGATAATAAAGTTGATAAGAAGTATCATGCTCTTTTTATAGAGAATGAGTATATCAAGGTTATGATATTGCCGGAACTGGGTGGACGTATACACATGGCTTATGATAAAGTGAAACAACGCCATTTTGTGTATTACAATCAGGTGGTGAAGCCTGCTTTGGTAGGGCTTACCGGTCCATGGATTTCGGGTGGGATTGAATTTAACTGGCCTCAGCACCATCGTCCCTCCACTTTTCTTCCTACTGATTTTTCTATAGAAGAGAATGCGGACGGTAGTAAGACAATCTGGTGTAACGAAGTGGAACGCATGTTCCGTACCAAAGGGATGCAGGGCTTTACCCTCTATCCGGGTAAGGCGTATATTGAAATCAATGTGAAGATTTACAATCGTACAGCTTTCCCTCAGACATTTTTGTGGTGGGCTAACCCGGCTGTGGTGGTGAATGATCACTATCATTCGGTATTCCCACCCGATGTAAATGCGGTGTTTGATCATGGCAAGCGCGATGTGTCGTCCTTTCCTATAGCTACCGGAGTTTATTATAAGCAAGACTACTCAGCGGGAGTGGATATTTCAAAATACAAGAATATTCCCGTTCCTACTTCTTATATGGCCATTCAGTCGAAATATGATTTTGTGGGTGGTTATGAGGCTGATGTCCAGGGTGGTTTGTTGCATGTAGCCGATCATCATGTGTCTCCGGGTAAGAAACAATGGACCTGGGGAAATGGGGATTTTGGCAAGGCTTGGGACAGGAACCTGACTGATGAGGACGGCCCTTATATTGAACTGATGACAGGAATGTATACGGATAATCAGCCGGACTTCTCATGGTTGCAACCTTATGAAGAAAAATCGTGGGTACAGTATTTCATGCCTTACAGTGAAGTGGGCTATGTGAAGAATGCTACCAAAGATGTTCTGTTGAATGTAGAGCTAAAAGAGGATAATGCTCATCTGGTACTTTATACCACAGGAGTGAATAAAGATGTACATCTGTTGGCAAAGGATATTCAAGGTAAGATATTATTGGATAAGATAATTCAGATTTCTCCGGCAGATCCGTTTACTGTTACTTTCCCGGCAATAGGATTAAAGGAAGAAGATATCCGGATAGAAATCAGAGACTGCGAGGGAAAAGTAATGCTTACTTATCAGGCTGATAAACCGGAAATAAAACCGGTACCCGACCCTGCCAAAGCAGCGAAAGATCCTAAAGATATTGCTTCTATCGAACAGTTGTTCCTGACCGGACTTCATTTGGAACAATATCGCCATGCCACTTATAATCCAATGGATTACTATCAGGAAGCTCTGCGTCGTGAACCGGGTAATGTGCGTTGCAATAACGCTATTGGTTTGCTGTTAATGCGTAAAGGGCAGTTTGCCGCAGCTGAAGCGTATTTCCGTACGGCTGTAGCTACTTTGACAGAACGTAATCCGAATCCGTATGATGGAGAACCATCCTATAACCTGGGCTGGAGTTGTAAGATGCAAGGTAAAGCAGACGAAGCTTATGATGCATTTTTCAAATCGGCATGGAATGCCGCCTGGCAGGATGCTGCCTATTATGGACTTGCACAAATAGATACGGCGAAAGGTAAATATGAGAGTGCTTTGGATAAAGTAGACCGTTCTCTTATCCGTAACTGGCATAATCATAAAGCACGTCAGCTGAAAGCTTCGATTCTGCGTAAGCTGAACCGTAAGGAGGAGGCTTTAAGCCTGATAGAGGAGTCTTTGAAGATAGACCGTTTCAATATGGGATGCCGTTTTGAGTATTATCTGTTGACTAAAGACGAGAACTCACTGGTGGAGATGAAGGAACTGATGAGGCAGTGGGAGCATGCTTATATTGAATATGCGCTTGATTTTGCAGGGGCAGGCTTGTATGAAGAAGCCATCTTGTTTTTGCAAAGTTATGTTGCTGGAGCCGGCAAGGTATATCCTATGATTCACTATGCTCTTGGCTATTTCTATGCTTGTCAGGGAGATAACAACAAAGCATTGGATTGCTATCGGAAAGCAGAACAAGCTGATCATTCTTATTGCTTCCCGAACCGTATCGAGGAAGTGGTGATTTTGCAAAATGCATTGGCTTTGAATACTCAGGGAGCTAAGGCAGCCTATAGCTTAGGAAACTTCTGGTATGCTGCCCGGCAGTATGAGAACGCCATTAATTGCTGGGAGACTTCTGTCGCTATTGCTCCGGACTTTCCTACAGTGTGGCGTAATCTGTCATTGGCCTATTATAATAAACAGAATGATAAAGCAAAAGCACTGGACGCTTTGGAAAAAGCATTTCAGTTGGATGAACACGATTCGCGCATTCTGATGGAACTGGACCAGTTATATAAACGTTTGGGATACTCGCACGAACAGCGTCTTGCATTTCTGGAGGCTCATTTGCCTGAAACAGAAGAAAGGGATGATTTATCTATTGAGCGCATCACTCTTTACAATCAACTGGGACGTTATGCTGAGGCTAGAGCGTTGATAGAAAGTCGTAAATTCCATCCTTGGGAAGGGGGAGAAGGAAAAATTACGGGACAATATGTACTTTGCCGGGTAGAACTTGCCAGAATAGCTTTACGTGAACAGCGTTATGCAGATGCATTGGCTCTGCTGAAAGAGACTGAAAACTATCCTTATAATCTGGGAGAAGGTAAGCTGGCAAATGCTGAAGAAAATGATATCTGGTATTATAAAGGTGAAGCTTATCGGGGACTGGGTGATGAGGAGAACGCCAAAGCTTGTTTTGAGAAAGCAACGATTGGCTCCCCGGAACCACAACAGGCATTTTATTATAATGATCAGCAGCCGGATAAAATATTCTATCAGGGATTGGCATGGAGAGCATTAGGTGATGAAGATAAAGCGCGTAGTTGTTTTAATAAGTTGATTAAGCATGGTGAAAAACACCTCTTTGATACGTGTCGCATAGATTACTTTGCTGTTTCGTTGCCGGATCTGGCTATCTGGGAAGATGATTTGAACAAGCGCAATCGTATTCATTGTAATTATGTGATGGGATTGGGTTATTTAGGATTGAATGAAACATCCAAAGCAATTAAATTTCTGGATAAAGTCATAGAACTGGATATTAACCACCAGGGAGGGCAGAGTCATAGAGGCCTTATTTAGAAGGGAGAAGGGAGAATTGAGAAGGGAGAAGTGGGCTGCGCTATCACGCTGCATAATACTTCTCTTCTCTCCATTCTTTTTTAATATTTTGTTTATGAAAGTAACGCATGAAATAGCAGCTTATACGGCGACAGGTGAACCTGTTTTTTTATTTAAAGTGGTCAATGGGACCGGAGCTTATGTTGAGTTTACGAATTGGGGGGCCAGATGGATAACAGCAGCAGTACCTGATACTAACGGACATCTGACCAATGTGATAGTAGGTTATGATACGCTGGAAGAGTATTTGTCTGATACTTATTATATGGGGGCTACGATAGGACGTTTTGCCAACCGGATAGCAAATGCTTCATTTGTTATAGATGATATTACTTATCAGCTGGAAACAAATGATGGGTGTAATACCAATCACGGAGGGACCACCGGATTCGATCAGAAACTGTGGCAGTGGGAGGAATTACCCAATGGAGTTCGTTTTATGCTCACGTCACCCGATGGTGAAGGCGGTTATCCCGGAAACCTTGATGTGGTGGTAGATTATTGCTGGAACGAGTGCAATGAACTGATAGTTAGCTATTGCGGGAAATCAGATAAGACTACTTATCTGAATATGACAAATCATGCTTATTTTAATCTTAGTGGTACAAGGGAGAAGGTTACTTCGCATCTTTTGACTATTCCTGCCGGGAGAATACTGGATACAACACCCGCGTTTATTCCTACAGGTAAAATAATACCAGTGACAAATACTCCTTTTGATTTTACACATTGTAAACAGATTGGGCAGGAACTCTATGCTGATAACCAGCAATTACACAATAATAGAGGATATAATCATTGTTATGTATTAAAGGAACATCCTTCCTGCGATATGCTGCAAGCTGCCTGTCTCTGCGAACCCGTATCTAAACGGCGTTTGACTGTAACAACTGATTTACCCGGAGTACTGCTCTACACGGCAGGTTATTATAAACTTCCCGATACAGCGGTATGCCTGGAAACTCAGTTTTTTCCCGATACACCTTCACACTCTCATTTTCCCTCTTGTTTGTTGCCCTCGGGACGAGCGTATAATCAGCGAACTATATATAAATTTGATATAGATGACCGGGAAGTGTATTCATAACTATCCCTTTTTCTTAGCTTTATACTCCGAAGGTGGAATCCCCATTGTTTTGGTAAATAACCTGGAAAAATAAAGAGAATCTTCGTAACCTACTAACGGACTTATCTGACTGATTTTCATATCAGTGAAGTCCAGATAATGGCATGCTTCCTGTATTCTAAGGTAATTCAGGTATCGCAGAGGTGAAGATCCGGTTTTTTCTTCAAACAGGTTCGAAAAGTAAGAAGCAGACAGCTTTACTTCGTGGGCGATATCTGTAAGACGGATTTTCTTATTCAGGTTTTCTTTCATATAATGGATGGCAAGCTGTACTACGTCTTTACGTGAGTTGTTCATAGAACCGCAGTCGCGATATTCTCCGATAAATTTCATGGAACCCAGAAAATGAAACAGGCTGGTGGTGGCGTACAGCATATAATTCTTGTTGTATCCGGAACTGATGGAAGAATAAATTTCTTCAAAAAGTGTCAGTCGTTCTTTGATCCGGGAGTGTGCTTCGGGAGTAATATTACGTGGACGGTCAAAGCCTGCACTAAAAAATGCTGCTTTATCCCCGTCAAAATGTATCCAATAGATTGTCCATGGATTAGTAGCATTACTGCCATAAGCATGAGCTTGGTGTTTGGGAAGAATAAAAAATTGATTAGAGATAATTTTGTATCGTTGATGGTCCAACTCAAACCAGCCTTCTCCTTCTACACAGTAAATAAGAACAAACTCATTCACTTCTTCGGCACTTCGCTCACGATAATGAAAACTGGCATGCGGATAATAACCAATATCAGTGATATGGAGTTCCCGGCCCAAAGGGTCCCGTTTTAGCTCTTCGATCAGGAAATCCGGCAATACAATAGCACGTTCTCCTTTGAATCCTTCTTTAATTCGTGGCATGTTTTGTCAGGTATTGGATTTTATAAATCTGAATGAAGCGGCTTATGCTCTCAGCACCCAAAGTTACAAAAAAATCTCTGGAATAAACGAATAAAAAGGGGAAAATGGCATTGAATGACCAACGGGCAGATTGCTTATATCGTTGGGTAGCAAAGTTCTTTACTAAGAGTCGGAAATTCAGAGAATGCAGAGAAAAGCAAGCTGAAAATTGTAACATCGAACTGGATACTCTAATTTATTAATTGTTTTTATTAATCAGATTTACAATTACTTTTACCATCGTTTCCATCTCTTCTGTACGGCTTTCGGCAATCATCAGTGTAAGAGCAACAAGGGTGTTGTTTCCAATTCGTTTACTTCCGTCGGTATTGTACAGAATACCATTTCGTTCCATAAACCAAAGAAATAGAAATGCGGCAATCCGTTTGTTGCCATCACTGAATGAGTGGTTCTTGGTAACCAGATAGAGCAATATGGCTGCCTTCTCTTCGATGCTTGGATAGAGATCCTGCTGGCCAAAAGTTTGATATATCGCACCAATGGAACCTTTGAACGATTGATCCTTTTCGTTGCCAAAGAGTGAACTTCCGCCAAATTTTTCTCGCAATTCATCAATCGCAGCCATCGCGTTATCGTAGGTGGCTCTGAATTGTTCCGTGTTAGTAGTCTTTTCAATTTCCAGCTGTTGATAATCGTATCTATCAAGCGTATCAAGTGCGTATGCATAATCCGTAACCACTCTCAATAAGCCCGTTGCTTCGGAATATTCCAATGTTTTGTGGTCGAGTACATTTGCAAGCACTTTGATGGTTTGCTTTAAATCTTCGTACTGATCCAACTTAATATTCTCTTTGACGGCATATCCTTTTATTAAATACTCTTTGAGTACCTTATTTGCCCAGATACGGAACCGGGTTGCATTTTTAGAGTTTACACGATAACCTATTGATAAAATAGCGTCGAGGTTATAATAAGTTGTTCGATAGTGTTGTTTCCCGTCATTACCCATATGTTCCAAAATGGAACATGTGCTATTTTCGTCAAGCTCGCCTGACGAGAATATGTTTTTGAGGTGTTTGGTTATTGCTGGACGCTTTGTACCAAATAGCTCCGCTATCTGCTTTTGAGTTAACCAAATAGTTTCTTGTTCAAGTCTAACATCCAGAGCAGTTGTCCCGTCCGAGGTTGTATATAATATGATTTCTCCTGTGTTCATAACATATAAATTGCTGAGATGCAAACTTACAGAAAAATAGTTATAATAGTGACTGACTCCTTCTAAGATTTTAGTTAGCCGACATGGATTTGATTCATCACAGATGTGCCAATGAATTAACGTAATATAAGTGTGGTGTATGTATCAAAAAGTCAGACTGTCAAAGTGATATTCCTGAGCTTCGAGAATTCGCTTGTTTGTGGAGAGCGGTGGCAAAGGTGTCCGGAATTGTCTTTATTTGGGAGTTGGATTTTTCAGATTGCTAGGGTTTGATGCTGATTGGATTTATTTTGTACCCTTGTTTTGTATTTACTATGCAGTTTGTTCCCAAACATTATCTATTTTGCTCTTTATTCTTTTTTTGGATAGCTCTGTTTCGGGGAGCAACTAGCGAAAAAATAGGTCTTCCGGTAGAGATTCAGATGTTTCTCTACGACACTCTTATCGTTTCTCTACGACATTCGCATCGTTCCTCGTAGAGTCTCGGAGTGTTTGAAGTAATGAAATTGTAATTAACGTGCCGGAATAAATGCATTTATATCCGGATAAAGCGATAATATGCAGTTTCTGTTGCATGTTATTGTGGCTTTTTATGCAGTTTTTCTTCTGGTTGTAGCAGAATTCTAAAAGTTCTTGTTATTAAAACAAACGATATTCGTGTAAAATGTTTGTTTATTCCTTGTTTTAATGACTTTTGTACAAAATCTCCGGAGGATAAATTCATGCTGCAAGGGGGAGAGGCTGACTGGCTTTTCCTTTGGGTAAGATTCTCCATATCCATGATGTTTTTGTCTATTGATTACTGTCCTTTTTTAAGCTTCCTTTGCATATGATAAACATTATTCTTATGAGTGTATAATCTTGTAATGAAATTAAGTGATGATTTAAAATAATTATGTATGGAAAAACACATGTTTGAGAAGCTTTCTTTCCGGAAAGTATTTAAGTTCATTTTGGCCTTGTTGCTGTTTTCCTGTAGTGTATCGGGCTATGCTGAAGTACTCGATAACAGAGTGGTGAAGGGAGTAGTTAAAGATGAATTGGGTGAACCGCTACCTGCTGTAACCGTAGTAGTAAAAGGTACGACCAACGGGGTAACTACTGACCTGGATGGTGAATATACACTGTCTAATGTGCCTGCCGGATCTACATTGGTGTTTTCTTTCTTAGGAATGCAGACACAGGAAATTGTAGTAAGAAATCAGAAACGTATTGATGTGGAAATGAAAGAAGATGCTGTCAGTATTGATGAAGTAGTAGTGGTAGCATTTGGTACGCAGAAAAAAGAGAGTATGGTTAGCTCTATCCAGACGGTAAAACCTGCGGCTTTAAAGGTACCTTCCAGTAACCTTACTACTGCACTGGCGGGGCGTATGTCCGGTTTGATTGCTTATCAGCGCAGTGGTGAACCGGGGCAGGACAATGCTGACTTTTTTATCCGTGGTGTGACAACTTTCGGCTATAAGAAAGATCCGTTGATTTTGATTGATGGTATTGAAACGACCTCTACTGAACTGGCACGTTTGCAGCCGGATGATATAGCTGCCTTTTCTATCCTGAAAGATGCTACTGCTACGGCTTTATATGGTGCACGTGGTGCCAATGGCGTTATTCAGGTACAGACAAAAGAAGGTAAGGAGGGGCCGGCTAAGGTCAGTCTGCGTGTAGAGAATTCCTTCTCTTCCAATACATCGAATATAGAGCTGGCAGATCCTATTACTTATATGCAAATGGCGAATGAGGCGGTAACAACACGCAATCCGTTGGCTCCTTTGGCCTATTCACGTGAGAAAATAGCCAATACAATTGCCGGTAAGAATCCGTATCTGTATCCGGCTAATGACTGGCGTAAGCTGATGACCAATCCGTTGGTAGCAAACCAGCGCGCTAACCTGAGTGTGAGCGGTGGTGGTAAAGTGGCTCGTTATTATATTGCTGCCACTTTTTCGAAAGATAATGGTAATCTGAAAAATGATAAGTATGCCGGTTATAAAAATAACATTGATCTGAGCACTTACCAGCTGAGATCGAATGTAAATATTAATCTGACGAAAACGACCGAAGCAATTGTCCGGTTGGCAGGTACATTTGATGATTATACCGGACCGCTTGATGGAGGAGATACGATGTATAAGAAGATTATGGTTTCCAATCCGGTATTGTTCCCGGCTTATTACCCTGCTTCCGATCTTCCTTCTGCTAAACATGTGCTGTATGGTAACGCATTGTATAATAATAATGTGGAATATACGAATCCTTATGCGGAATTGACCAGAGGATATAAGGATTATTCTAAATCGACAATGGATGCACAATTTGAACTGAAGCAGGATTTGTCATTTATCACCAAGGGACTGAATGTACGTGGCTTATTCAATACGTCCCGTTATGCTTATTTTGAAGTAGGTCGTGCATCGAGTCCTTACTTTTATAATGTAAGCTCTTATGACAAAGGGGGCTCGTATTCTATCATGCAATTGAATGAGGATTCAAATCCGACGGAATACCTGGAGTCTACCGGTTCCTGGACGGATGTACAGTCTACTGTATATATGGAGGCTGCGATGTCTTATAACCGTTCTTTTGGGGAACATGATGTAAGCGGTTTGCTGGTATATCAGCGTCGTGAAAAAAGAGTATCGAATATTAAAGATGACTCACAAAAAGATAATCTGCAAAAATCTTTGCCCTATCGTAATCAGGGATTGTCCGGTCGTTTTACCTATGCTTTTAATAATCGGTATATGGCTGAATTTAACTTCGGTTATAATGGTTCCGAACGTTTTTATCGTTCTGAACGCTATGGCTTCTTTCCTGCCATCGGTATAGGTTATGATATTTCCAATGAGAAGTTTTGGGAACCGTTGAAGAAGGTGCTTCCGAAGTTTAAATTGAAATACACCTACGGTCTGGTAGGAAATGATGCTATTGGTGACGAAAATGACCGTTTCTTCTATCTGTCTGAGGTAGATGCAAATGATAGTGGTAAGAGTTATGGTTTTGGTACGGACTTTAATTATACTAAGAACGGAGTAACAGTAAGGCGTTATGATAACCGGGATATTACCTGGGAAAAGGCTTATAAGTCTAACTATGGTCTTGAACTGTCGTTGTTTGACGGTCTGAATGTGCAGGTGGATTATTTTACCGAACATCGTACCAATATCCTGATGGACCGCGAATCTATTCCTTCTACTATGGGACTTTCGGCAAAGGTACGTGCCAATGTGGGTGAGGCGAAAGCGAAAGGATTAGATTTGTCTGTGGATTATAACAAGGTGTTCCGAAAGGGGATGTGGTTGCAATTACATGGAAACTTTACGTATGCTCATAGTGAGTTCCTGAAATATGAAGAACCGGAATACAACGAAAAGTATAAACTCCACGTAGGACAGTCTCTGAAACAGGAATATGGTTATATTGCAGAACGCCTGTTTATCGATGAGGCCGATGTGGCTAACTCTCCGAAGCAGACATTTGGCGAATATGGAGCCGGTGATATTAAATATCGTGATGTAAATGGTGATGGACAGATTACTGAACTTGACCAGGTACCTATTGGCTTCCCGACAGTTCCGGAAATTATTTATGGCTTTGGCTTCTCTTTTGGCAGTGCACGTTTTGATGTTTCGGCTTTCTTCCAGGGATCTGCCCGTTCTACTTTCTGGTTGGATGCTAAAAACACTTCTCCGTTTGTGCATGTATATGAAGACACTAACTGGGATAATGTATCAATGTGGAAAGACATTCCTTTATTAAAGGCCTATGCTGATAATCACTGGACAGAAACCAATCGTAATATCTACGCTTTGTGGCCACGTCTGAGCAGTACTCGTATGGAGAATAATATTCAAAAGAGTACCTGGTTTATGCGTAACGGAGCTTTTCTGCGTATGAAGACACTGGAAGTTGGATATACCTTCCCGGAAACATTGACAAAGAAGGCTTATATAAATTCTGCGCGTATTTATTGTAGTGGTAATAACCTGTTTGTGCTCAGTGGATTCCATATGTGGGATATTGAGATGGGAGGTAACGGATTAGGTTATCCTATTCAGCGGGTTATTAACCTGGGTGTCCAATTAACTTTTTAAATAGAGGAGACGAAAAGCTATGAAATATAATTTGAAAAATAAACTAAGAAACCTGGCTTGTATCTCTTTGTGTGCCAGTGGAATGTGGATGTTGAGTGCTTGTGGTGATTATCTGGATGTTGTGCCCGATAATGTAGGTACTATTGAACACTCTTTCAGTAACCGTAATGAAGCCGAGAAGTATCTGTTTACTTGTTACTCTTATATTCCGGAGTATCATAGTGAACGGGCAAATGTTGGTTTGATGGGTGGTGATGAGCTGGCTACTTTCTATCCTATTCAGAGTGGCGATGATTACGCTACCTGGCGTATCGGGTTGGGATATCAGAATGTGAATGATCCTTATCTTAATTATTGGGACGGAGGTAATGGTGCGGCTCATAGTCTGTATGAAGGGCTTCGTGATTGTAATACATTTCTGACTTATGTGTCTGATACGGATTATGTAGGCGATCTTGCTCCTTCGATGAGGAAGAGGTGGTTGGCAGAAGTGAAGTTCCTGAAAGCCTATTACCATTATTTACTGTTGCGTATGTATGGTCCGATTGTGATAGCAGATGAAAATCTGCCAATCTCTGCTACTCCGGA
Source organism: Bacteroides sp. 41_26 (assembly GCF_949740115.1). Lineage (NCBI taxonomy): Bacteria > Pseudomonadati > Bacteroidota > Bacteroidia > Bacteroidales > Bacteroidaceae > Bacteroides > Bacteroides sp. 41_26. The sequence continues at coordinate 144,659 of NZ_CATJGZ010000112.1, read as the reverse complement.
AGAAGTACGGTTGAAACGTGCCCCAGTTGATAAAGTAGTCTCTTATATTTCTGATTTGCTTGATGAGGCAAAGATAGATTTACCTGTGAAGATAGATGATCAGGCAACAGAACTGGGACGCATAACTCGCCCGGCAGCCTTGATGCTGAAAGCTAAATTGCTGGTAATGGCTGCCAGCCCGTTGTTTAATGGTAACCCGGATTATGCTGATTTTGTGGATAAAGACGGTGAGCATTTATTTAATAGCGACTATAGTGTACAGAAATGGGTCGATGCCCAGGAAGCTTGCGAACAGGCCATTGAAATGTGTGAGCAGGGTGAAGGTGGAATAAGTCCGGACATTGTATTGCATGAAACACATACGAATCTGGTATTCAGTGCTAAACTGAAACGTGAGTTAAGTTTACGTGAGTGTGTGACAGAAAAGTGGAATGATGAGTTAATCTGGGGACTGTCCGGTCGCCTGACAGGTGGTTTACAGCAGTCTTGTATGTCACGTGTGGGTAAGTATCCGTCGAATATGCACGGTGCATCTGAAAAAATAAATCCGACAATGTACATTACCGAATTGTACTATACAAAAAATGGTGTACCTATTGATGAAGATAAAGAATGGGAATATGCTAACCGTCTGAAGGTAAAGAAGAATACCAATAATACAGCGAATGAGTTTTATTTGATTCCGGATTATGAAACGGTAAGTGCCAATTTTGACCGGGAACCCCGTTACTATGCAAATGTTGGTTTTGACGGATGCTTGTGGTATCAAAACAACTGTGTTTCCGGGAATTCATCTGATATCTGGCAACTGAAGGGACGTGCCGGACAAGCACAAGGTATTTTGGGAGCTTACGGCTATTCTAAAACAGGGTATTGGGCTAAGAAATTAGTGAGCTTGGGATTCGTGAATACCGAAAGCGGATGGAATACAGAACAATATCCGTGGCCGGAGTTCCGCCTGGCCGATCTTTATCTGCTTTATGCAGAAGCTGTTAATGAAGCTTCGGATTCTGAAGCTGCCCGTACATTGGCAATTAGCTATGTGGATAAAATCAGAGCACGTGCAGGTCTTTCCGGAGTCAAAGAGTCCTGGGAACAACATTCACGTAAGTCGAATAAGTTCAGAACTCAGTTGGGATTGCGTGAGATTATTCAGCGTGAACGTGCCATTGAGCTGATGTTTGAAGGACAACGCTTTTGGGATGTGCGCCGCTGGAAAATAGCTGATAAGGAATATAATAAAACACTGATGGCATGGAATCCTCGTGGCAAAACGGTGGATACTTATTATCAGTTGACCGCCATGTATACTCAGCAATTTGTGGCACCACGTGATTACTTCTGGCCCATTAAAGAAAAGTCATTGGTGATCAATCCCAATCTGGTACAAAATCCGGGATGGCAATAAATCGTTTATTTGATTAAAAACAGAAAGAGATATGAAATCAATAAGAATATATATACTTATGTTGGGGATATTGATGGCTCTTGCCGGCTGTCAGACCGACTTTGTGAAGCCTTTGGAAAATGATAGCGAAGCACCAGCACCGGTGCGTGATGTAACTTATATCAAGATGCCGGGTTCTGTACTTCTTACATATACATTACCTTCAGATCCCGATTTACTCTATGTAGCAGCCAGTTATACAAATAAAGAAGGCAAAAAATATGAATTTAAGGCTTCTTACTTCACGAATACATTGCTGGTCGAAGGTTTTGGAGATATGGATACCTATTCATTGGATGTATATGCCGTGGACCGTAGTGAGAATTATTCTGCACCGGTGAATATACAGGTTTCTGCAGATACCCCTCCTGTACAGGCGGCTTATGAAACGCTGGAAGTACAACCCGACTTTGGGGGGATGACCTTTTCGTTTGCAAATACATCAAGAGCAGACTTAACAGTTTATGTTTCTACTCCGAATGAGGATAATGAAATGGTCAATGCAGAAACGTTTTATACGGGGCTGCCCAAAGCTACATTCTCCGTGCGTGGTTATCTGGATGTATCCCGTGATTTTGAAATTTATTTCCAGGATAAATGGGGTAATAAATCACAGGTAAAGAAAGAAACCCTTACTCCGATATACGAGGCGGAACTTGATAAGAAAAAATTCAAAGAGGTGATTCTGCCAGGTGATTTTCCATGTACTTTCTATGAAAGTAAGATGGAGTATATCTGGGATGGACGGGCAGCTGCCGACGGTGACGGACAGACAGGAGCCCATACAGGTATTGAAGAGCATAACGGTCCTACCTGGTTTACCTTTGATCTTGGAGTCCTGGCGAAGTTGAGTCGTTTTAACTTGAAGTTTGTACAGGATGACAAGCACTTTTATAACGACGTTTCTCCGAAAGTGTATGAGGTCTGGGGATGTGCAGAACTGGATAAATCCGGTAGCTGGGATAGTTGGATAAAATTACTTCATATTGAAAATGAGAAGCCTTCCGGTTTGCCGGGAAGTGAACTGACTGAGGATGACCGTCTGGCTGCACGGGAAGGTGATAATGCTGATTTTCCGTTGGATGCGCCACGTGTGCGTTATATCCGTATCAAATGTATTGATAACTGGACCGGTAACTCTAATATGGTATTTACTGAGGTTACTTTCTGGGGAGATGATAAATCAGAAACGAATAATTGATAAATGCTTGAATTATGAAATTGATGTTTAAATATATAGTGGCAATAGCGGCTTTGTTCTTATTTCTTGGCAGTTTTTCTTCTTGTACACAGATGGATGAGTATCTGAAGTATACGGATGGAAAGGAGATACTGTATATTGGTAAGCCGGAGGGGATGCAAATGCGTTCGGGAAAAGGGCGTGTACAATTCTACGGTATTCTTATTGACCCTAAAATTACCCGGTTACGTATTACCTATAATATGGGAAAAGAAGTAATTGACCTGCCTGTTCAGCGTGGAGAAGGAGCGGAGGTATTTACTTACGATATCCCATTGAAGGAGGGCATTTATAATTTTGTTGTTCAGACTTTTGATGACAACGGACATGCTTCTGTGCCGGAATCACTCATTGGCTCTTCTTATGGTACTATTTATGAAAGTACATTATATAGCAGGGGTATTTCGTCTGTGAAATGTGAAAATAATGCTACTACGATAAAATGGGCTACCGCTGATACTCATTCACCTTATGTCCGTATCTGGTATACGGATGTTAATGCTCAGGAACGTATGGTAGAAGTAGAACAAGCTGAGCAGGAAACGATTCTGGAAGACTACAAGTCGATGAGTGGTTTTAAGATGAAAACTTACTATCTGCCGGATGTTACAGCCGTGGATATCTTTGAGATTGAGGCAAATGTAGAAGCGGATGAAACGTTGACGGCCAGCGTATTGAAAAATGCCACTGACCCTGTGATGCGGAGTGACGATAGTACAGAGAAAAGTGGAATTCTGAAAGACTGGAAGTATACCTCTAATCTGTTGACACAGAATAATGGTACTACCGGTACTTTTTATGAGGCTTCTGCCGGTAAGACATTTATAAATATATCTACGATGAATTATGCCGCTGCCATCGAAAATGGTAAAATATGGCAGGAAGTAACTCTGCCTGCCGGGACATACGAGTTCTCATTCAATGTGAATACTTCGAAAGGCAATAATCTGAATCCATATGGGGTAGTGGTTGCCGGCAGTGAAATACCAGACGTAGATCAGGTTGAAGCACTGTCTTTGGCTTACCTTAATTGGGGGCGTACCACGGGAGTAAAAACGTTGAGTTTTACATTGGATGAAGAGACAACCGTTCAATTGGGATGGGTTGCAAGTATGGGCGAAAAGAGTGCCGATATTCGTATAAATAGTGTTACTCTGAATAAGATACATAAAATAAATACGATAGAAAGAGGCATTGAATGATGCTATTTGCTTATCTAAATGAACATTAGTAATAATATGAAGAAAAAGAGCTTTTTGATAGTTTTAGGGGTATGTATCGGGACTACCGGTTTTGTATGGGGAACCAATGATAAACCATTGTATAAGAATCCGGATGCCCCCATTGAAAACCGTGTGGAAGACCTACTGCGGCGTATGACTTTGCAGGAGAAGGTATTACAACTACAGAACAAACCCGTTGGTAGGATTGATGAGATAGAACGTGTTTTTGGCGGACAGAGTTATGGATGTACCCATGAAATGGGCCAGACAGCAGAAGAATGTGCCCGAATCTATAACGAGTTACAGAATTATATGCTGACTAAAACCCGGTTGGGTATCCCAATTTTAACAGCTGTAGAAGGTATCCAGGGTATTTTACAAAATAATTCTACCTTGTTTCCGCATGCTATTGCACAAGGAAGCACGTTTAACCCCGGATTGATAGAGCGCATGACGGAGGCGGCAGGTGCCGAAGCGGCAACGATGGGTATTCACCAGGTTTTATCTCCTGTATTTGATATTGCCCGTGAATTACGCTGGGGCAGGGTGGAGGAGACTTATGGCGAGGATCCTTATCTGATTGCTGAAATGGGGATTGGCTTTGTGAAGGGATACCAGAAACACCGGATTACATGTACCCCGAAACATTTTGTAGCACACGGTACACCGACGGGAGGACTGAATTGTGCCTTTGTCAGTGGAGGTGAACGTGAATTCCGAAGTATGCATCTTTATCCTTTTGCACGCGTTATTAAAGAAGCTGATCCGCTTTGTATTATGAGCTGTTATAGTGCCTATGATGGCATTCCTGTGTCAGCATCTCCTTATTATATGACTGATGTATTGCGCGATGAACTCGGATTTAAAGGATATGTATATTCTGATTGGGGCTCTGTTGATCGGGTGATGACTTTTCATTATGCTGCCTCTACCCGTGAAGAAGCTGCCCGTCTATCGTTGATAGCCGGTGTTGATCTGGACGTGGACTCTGATTATGAAACACTGGAACAACAGGTGAAAGAGAACATTATAGATGAAAGCTATATCGATAAGGCTGTACGGCGTGTTTTGTATGTGAAGTTTGCTTTAGGTTTATTTGACCGTCCTTATTTCGGTGATCCGAAACAGGTGAAAAAGGTCGTTCGTTCTGCCGAACACATCGCTTTGGCAAAAGAGATCGCGGATGAGAGTGCTATCTTGCTTGAAAACAAGAATAACATCTTACCACTTGATTTATCGAAATATAAATCGATTGCTGTAATAGGGCCTAATAGTAATCAGACTATCTTCGGAGATTATGCATGGACTACTCCGGATACGAAAGAGGGAGTAACTTTATACCAGGGTTTAAAAGAGGTAATGAAGAATAAGGTAAAACTGCAACAAGCAGATGGCTGTGATTGGTGGAGCCAGAAGGAGGAGAATATTGCGGATGCAGTAAGAATTGTAGAACAAAGTGATTTGGCTATTGTGGCGGTAGGTACCCGTAGTACTTTCCTGGGACGTGGCCCACGTTATTCTACGGCAGGTGAAGGATTCGATTTGTCTTCTTTAGAATTACCTGGTAAGCAAATGGAACTATTGAAAGCTGTAAAAGCAACAGGCAAACCGATGGTGGTTGTTTTTATATCGGGTAAACCACTGGTGATGACCTGGGCGAAAGAAAATGCGGATGCTGTATTGACACAGTGGTATGCTGGTGAGCAGCAAGGGCGTTCTATGGCCGATATTCTGGTTGGCAATGTTAATCCTTCAGGACGTGTAAATGTATCGTTTCCGCGCAGTACGGGAAATACACCTTGCTTTTATAATTATTTTCCTACGGACCGTGTACAGCGATTTGACCGTCCGGGTACTTACGAAGAACCGGCAGGGCATTATATTTTTGAGCATCCTTATGCGCTATGGGAATTTGGTTATGGTTTGAGTTATACCGAATTTAAGTATACCGACTGTAATTTAAGTGATTCAATTTTCTCAGACAGAGGTAAGTTGACTGCTACTATTGAGATTGAGAATACCGGAAAACGGGATGGGAAAGAGGTTGTTCAGTTGTATGTTCGAGATAAGATTAGTTCGGTTGCTACCCCTATCAAACAACTGAAAGCTTTCAAAAAGGTATCGGTCAAAGCGGGTAAAAAGGAAACGGTAACGTTGGAGCTGCCGATTTCGGAATTAGCTCTTTATGATGCCCGTATGAAGCATATAGTAGAACCTGGTGAATTTGAGATACAGATTGGTAGCTCTTCCGATCGTATCCATTTCAATAAGACTATTGTGGTGAAATAAAAGGGATTACAGAGTGTACATTTATGTATCATAAGAATGTACATTCTTACATAACAAAAGTGTACACTCTTGACATACAAGAATGTACACTTTTATATTCGTTGATTATCAGTGCGTTAGCGCTTGGACTTTTATGGAAAACTTTTACTTTATTGCTTCTTTCTGCAATAGATCCATAATCCTGCTATTGCTCCGATAATTAGTAATGCCAATCCACTGTAAGCAATGCCCTCTGTAACATGCAGACTCTTCGGATCGAAACGCATTTCGATGGTGTGTTTGCCTGCAGGAACGTTTACAGCACGCAGAATATAGTTGGCCCGGGCAATATCTACCGGCTGACCGTCAATGGTAGCTTGCCATCCTGGATAGAATATCTCTGAGAATACTACAACTCCCTCTTTCGGAGAGGACGTTTCATAAATCAGGTGATTGGGTTCATAATTGGTCAACTTGACTGTGCTTAGGGAATCTACTTTGAGATCTTCAGTTTTTCCTTTCAAAGCCTCTTTGAATTTAACATCTACAACAGCTGTATTCTTCAGATCCACTTCACCAACAGCAGCAATTTCTTCGTTGGCGTTATTGACATACTTCACATTGTTTACAAACCATGCATTGCCATATGCATAGGGGTTGAGGATAGGAGCTGTCTGGCCCTGTTGGCTGACAGGGAATATAAAGTATTTCGTATTCAGCATATTCAGAATACGGAACTTATTGGCATCTACACTGTCCATTTCTCCACCGGCTGCTGCTATCTCTTTGAACGTGGCTTGCATTTCCGGGGCAATATGGTGATCTATCATTTCCTGATAACGGCGTAACTTGGCAGCATGATAACCTCCTACGCTCTTGTGCCAGTACGAAGTATTATTTTCGTTGAATGTATTGGATGCAAAGTTCAACACGCGGTAATCCAATGATTTATCTTGCAGGATTTGTTCATCGGTAGGAGTTTTTTGGAAGGTTTCTATGCGTGCAGATTGTGGAACAAACATATCGTCATACAGGTAACGTTTGTTGATGTGCCACATTTCTCCTATACAAAGTACGGCAATGGCGCTTACTGTCCATACAGTACTCAACTTACCTCGCTGATAGAGGAAAAGAAGAACGAAACCACCACAGATAAACAGGAAACTTGCCCACGCATCTGAGGTTACCATATTCATGCGCATCTCTTTCAGATTATCAAGAATTGGTAAGAGCTGATCTCCGGGGATAGCTTGTTGCAGGGCTGCCAGTTCACGTGCAGGAATAAAACTGGGTACAAGTATGCCTGGAGCTACTGCCAGAATCAATGCCACACCTGCAGTTAATGCAAAGCTGATAATTACTCCGCGGCGGTTTTGTTTTAATACCTCGGGCTTATCAATGATTGCTTTTAAAGCAAATATGGCTAACAGTGGTATTGTAAACTCTGCAATAACCAGTATGGAAGATACTGCGCGGAATTTATTGTACATCGGTATGTAATCGATGAAGAAATCAGTGAGTGGCATGAAATTCTTGCCCCACGACAGTAGAATGGAGAAAAGAGTGGCTCCAAGCAGTGCCCACTTCATAGGACCTTTTACGATAAAGCATCCCAATATAAAGAGTGCCATGACAAAAGCGCCTACATAGACCGGACCGGAGGTCATTGGCTGGTCACCAAAGTATTGGGTGATCTGTGAATACAACCCGTTGTACATTGGGTTGGCTTTTTCCATAGCAGCTTTGTTTTCCGATAGCGGAACAGAAGCTCCACCTCTTACATTGGGAACGAAAAGGCTGAGCGTTTCGCCAATGCCATAACTCCATTGGGTAATATAGTCACGGTCGAGTCCGCTACTGGTTTGTTCGGCTTTAGGGCCTTCGTGCACCAATTCGCTCTTTCCACGCATCGTTTCTTTACTGTATTCGTAAGTATGATAGAGGTTTGACAGATTGGTGGATACTCCGATAAGGGCGGCTACTACCAATATGGCGCTGGCTTTAAAAAAATGAGGCAGCTCTTTTTTACGCCATGCTTCTTCAAAAAAAGCACCTACCATAAATAAGATGACAAATAAGAAGTAATATGACATCTGTACATGGTTGGATTGTATTTGTAAAGCTATGAACAGAGCGGTGACAATGGCTCCTAATAAATATTTCTTTCGATATGCGAGCACAATGCCGGCTATCGTGGGTGGTATGTAAGCTAAAGTGATAAACTTCCAGATGTGTCCGGCAGCTATCAGTATGAAAAAATAGGAAGAGAAGGCCCAGATGGCACCTCCTAACCCAGCCAGCCATGCTGGTAATCCGAAAGCTCGCAGCAGGATATAAAATCCTAACATCATAATGAATGTAAGCCATACATAGGGTGGAAGATAGAGGCGGTAGATATTTTCTATCCATTTCAGTGGCTTGACAGAATCGTAACTGGGAGAAATCTGATAGGTGGGCATACCACCAAAGAGACTGTTTGTCCAACGGGTTGTTTCACCGGTACGTTCGTGAAATTCTTTAGCCTCTTGTCCTGCTCCTACTCCGGCAACACTGTCATGTTGAAAAAGTGCCCGGTCTTCAATGACTGCCGGAAAGAAATAAGCGAAGGAGAGAATAATAAATGCCAGAATGGCAATGAGGTCGGGGAGAAACTTTTTCATTTACAATTTGACGATTTATGATTTACAATTGAGTTTTGTATCATTTCTGATTTGACGATTTACGGGTTCGGATGTTGATAACCAAAGGGGTTTTCAATCGTAAATCGTAAATCGTCAAATTGAAAAATTAATAGCGATAGTGCTCTGCTTTGTACGGTCCGTCTACTGATACGCCAATATATGCAGCTTGTTCGGGAGTTAACTTAGTTAGTTTCACCCCGATTTTCTCTAGATGCAGACGAGCTACTTCCTCATCAAGATGCTTAGGCAGGCGATATACATTGATATCATATTTCTTGCTGAATAGCTCAATTTGTGCCAGCGTCTGATTTGTGAAAGAGTTACTCATTACGAAAGATGGATGTCCGGTAGCACATCCCAGATTTACCAGACGGCCGTCAGCCAACAGGATGATACTGTGCCCGTCAGGGAAATAATAACGGTCTACCTGCGGTTTGATGTTTACACATTTGATACCCGGATAATGTTTCAGAGCTTCTACCTGAATTTCGTTGTCAAAGTGACCGATATTGCAAACAATAGCCTGATCTTTCATCTGTTCCATGTGGTCAATGCGGATAATATCGATATTACCGGTGGTAGTTACGAATATATTACCCTCTTTGCATGCATCTTCCATGGTTACTACTTCGAAGCCTTCCATTGCAGCTTGTAATGCGCAGATCGGGTCTACCTCCGTTACCAGTACGCGGGCTCCGTAAGAACGCATTGAATGGGAACAACCTTTGCCTACATCACCATAACCACACACTACTACTACTTTACCGGCGATCATTACATCTGTGGCACGTTTGATACCGTCGGCCAGTGATTCGCGGCAACCATAGAGGTTGTCAAACTTTGATTTGGTTACTGAATCGTTTACGTTAAATGCCGGGAAAAGTAGTTTTCCTTCTTCCTGCATTTGATACAGACGATGTACACCAGTGGTTGTTTCTTCCGATACACCACGTATTTCAGCTGCTACGCGATGCCAGCGATCTTTATCTTCTGCCAGCACTTTTTTCAAGATAGCGTTCAGTTCTATTTCATCTTCTGCATGTACTTCTTTGTCAAGTACGGCTGCATTATTTTCGGCGTCGTATCCTACGTGAATCATCATAGTGGCATCACCACCGTCATCTACGATAACCGTAGGTCCTTTGCCACCGGGGAAGTTCAATGCCTGAAGCGTACACCACCAGTAATCTTCCAGTGTTTCACCTTTCCATGCATATACGGCAACACCTGAAGCAGCAATGGCAGCTGCGGCATGATCCTGAGTTGAATATATGTTGCAAGAGCACCAGCGCACTTCGGCACCCAAAGCAACAAGTGTTTCAATCAGTACGGCAGTCTGAATAGTCATGTGCAATGAACCCATGATGCGGGCACCTTTCAACGGTTTGGATTCTCCATACTTTTCGCGAAGAGCCATAAGGCCGGGCATTTCTTTTTCTGCCAGATCGATTTCCTTGCGACCGAAGTCTGCAAGTGTGATGTCTGCCACTTTATAAGGCAGGGTAGAGAATAATTCTGTAGACATATGTAATTTGTTTATAAATAAAAGTGATGCAAAGATAGAACTTTCTGAGTAGTAGGACAAAAGCTATGACTTTTTTTATCAATAATAATTTGGAGATATGCCTCTATTTTTATGTAAAAAAACATATATTTGCATGTAAATGATCAACATATACAACAATATACCTTTGAGGAAGATGCTTTTTTATGGGACTATATGGACAAAAAACGAAAGAAGAACTACTGATAATTGTAGAGAATTTAGAGAAAAAAGTAGAAAGGCTTTCTTCAGAACTTTCCTCACTGAAAACTGGGCGATTTCGAGATAAATATAGTACCCGTATTTTAGATGCATTGCCTGATATGCTCACTGTTTTTGATCATGATGCAAACATTGTAGAACTTGCATCTTCTCCGGCAACTAATCATGTAGAAGGTACTGACTCAAATAGTATTGTTGGTTCAAATGTAAGAGAAATTGTTCCGGAAGAAGCGTATGATAGCGTTCGGAAAAATATGGATAAAGTGATTGCTACAGGTAGGGGATCTATAGCGAAACATTCACTTGTGCTTGATGGCATTTTGCATCATTATGAGAATCGTATTTTTCCTCTGGACGAAAAATATCTGCTTTGTATGTGTAGGGATGTTTCTGAAAAGGTTAAAGCGGAAGCGTTGAATGCTTCTCAGCGAAACGAGATAATTCGCCTGAATTCGTTGATGCATGCAATTTTGAATAATGTCCCCGTATATTTATTCGTAAAAGATACGGGAGATGATTTTCGTTATCTTTATTGGAACAGAGCTTTTGCAGAGCAAACAGGCATTGCTGTAGAATCAGCTGTTGGGAAGACTGATATTGAGATTTTCCCAAATAGTGAAGAAGCCAGACGATTCCGTACAGGTGATTTGGCTGTGATGCAATCCGGAAGAATGGAATATCTGGAAGAATATACTACGCTTTCAGGAGATGTGCGTGTGGTGACAATGATAAAAACGTTGGTCCCTTCAGGTAATGAACATCCGTATATCATTGGTGTAGGCTGGGATGTGACTGATATAAAGAAAGTAGAAAAAGAATTGATCACAGCACGTATAAAGGCAGAAGAAGCTGATAAGTTAAAATCTTCTTTCCTTGCTAATATGAGCCATGAGATTCGTACACCGTTGAATGCAATTGTTGGTTTCTCTAAACTTATTATAGAATCGGCTAACAAAGAAGAACAACTTCAGTATGCCGAACTTGTAGAGAAGAATTCAGGTTTACTTTTGAATTTATTTAATGATATACTCGATTTATCCGCTCTTGAGGCCGGTTCATTGAAACTCTCAATACGCCCGGTAAGGTCGATGGATGTGTGTGCTCAATTGCATTACCTGCATCGTAATTCTGTTCAACCGGATGTGAAACTTATTCTGGATGATGTTGATTCCGAATTGTTCATTCGAGGTGACTGGGATCGTATTTCTCAGATATGGCTGAATCTGCTTAGTAATGCTATTAAATTCACTTCAAGTGGAGAGATTCATTTCGGCTTTGAACAGAAAGATCAGATTGTACAGGGATATGTCTCTGACACAGGTATTGGCATACCGGCAGAGCGTGTAACTACTATTTTCAGCCGTTTTGGTAAAGTAAATGATTTTGTACAGGGTACCGGGCTTGGATTGACTATATGCAGAATGCTGACCGAAAAGATGGGGGGCCGTATATGGGTGCGTTCCAAAGTAGGAGTAGGAACCACGTTTTATTTTACTTTACCGGTAGAGTTTAAAGAAATATGAGTGAGAAATGTCATACTATAGTGATGGTTTGTGTTTGTTTTTATTCTTGTTTTGAAGCTCTATTGTTCTGATAGTATTTTGTTTATTAGCGTTTTATTGATGATGTTTTGTTTGGAATAGCCTTGAGGTGAAATAATATTTTCACATTCTTATCTATATTAATTTATACATGTGAAGAATTAATTATATCTTTGATTCTCTATACTATTAGAGAATTAAAGATATTTATTTGTATACCTAATGTTAGACTAACTTTATTATTATGAAAAATTTGTTACCATTTCTGTTGTTTATTTTCTTTTTTAATACAACTAATGCTAACTCTTATCAAAGAGATGTTTGGAAATTTTTGGATAAATCTTATAAATCGCTTCTGACTGATCCAAAGCAGGCTGTTGACTACACATTACAAGCGTTTGATATACTAAAACAAACTACCGATTCAAATCTGATTGTTTCTACATTAATTGTATCTGGGCATGCTTACATGCTTTATGGTAATTTCGATATGAGTGTAAATACATATTATAAGGCTTTATCTTATTGTCCGGCAAAAGATCTCAAAACTAAAGCTAAGATAAATGTAAATCTGGGAGCTTTATATGGTTCGTTGAAAGATTTCTCAAAAGCAATAAATCTGATAGATAATGCCACTTCAACCTATAAAGTACTAAAAGATTCTTCGGGAATGGCAAACGCCTACAATGCACGCGGTCTGATTCATGTTTATATGAAAGAATATGAAATTGCTGATAAATTCTTTAAGGATGCTTTACGTATAAATAAAACATTGGGTGATAAGAAAAACATAGCAGCGAATATAAATAACCTTTGTCTTTATGAAGGTGACACGGAAGAAAAAATAAAATTAATACAAGAAGCCATTGTCATTAATAAAAATTTGAATGCTTTATGGTCATTAGCAGAGAATTATAATAATCTGGGAATGCAGTTGCTTTATGCTAAAAAGAATAATGAAGCTTTGAGTGCTTTAAAAAAAGCAGCTGTATATGCATTTGATGTTAATGCACATGAATTAATTTGTGATAATTATGAGTATCTCTCCAAAGTCTATGCAGCACAAAAGTGTTATAAAGAGGCCTATGATAATTTATTAAATTTCGAAAAGAAACGGGAACAGCTACTTCAAAAAAGAGAATTGGTAAATATTGAAAGAAATCTCATAAAACAAAAATTACAGGATCAGAAAAAAGAATCCGAGCTTCAGAAACATATGCATCAAATTGAACTATTGAAAAGAAATATAAGCCTTGCGGTTGTGCTGTTTTTGTGCATTACTCTTCTTGCTTTCTTTCTGATAAAACAATATAAGCGGAAAAAGGATTTACAGATAGCAAAAGGACAAACTGAGTTATTATTAAAAGATAAGATAATAACAGAACTAAAGTTACAACAGCAAGCTGTGGAATTAAGTGCAAAATCGGAAAAATTGGAGAATACACAAAGTGAATTAACGAATTTTGTTCTTTTCTTAAATAGTCGAAATGAACTTTTGGAGAAAATTAGAGAGATGATTAAAAGTGCTTATAAAATGAATAACAATGAAATCTTAACTCACTTAAAAAAAATCAATACCTATATTCTCCAATTTAAAAAGTTGGAAGATGATAATAATTCTTTGACCAGAGAAGTTGATGAACAAAACCATGAATTTTTAAACCGTTTGGAACAAAAACATCCGGGATTGACTCATGGTGAAAAGAAGTTAGCGACTTTCTTACGGATTAATTTGTCTACAAAAGAAATATCTCTGTTAACCGGAATATCTATTAAAGCCATTAGTATGGCAAGGTATCGTTTGAGAAAAACACTCTGTTTGCATTCCCAGGATGATATTTCCGCTTATTTACGTGATATTTGATTTTTTTTTATTTTGTAGGCTCTTATATAGATATAAATTATCTATTATCAACGTTTTAAGAAATGTTTTGTAGGGTGTAAAGTCTTTTGTTTTACTGTTTTGTAGGGGTTATGTAGATCAATATTTTTAGGTGATAGTTAGATTTTGAAGTTTATTTGTCGCATGTTTGAAAAGCGCATTTATTAACTTTAAAATTTAATTGCTATGAAGCAAAGTAATTACTTAGGGGACACATTATTATATGCAATAATGTCATTACTCTTTCTTATTCCACTCTCTGCTTATGCACAAAATTATCAATTAAAAGGGTATGTGTTGGATAGTAATGGCGAGCCATTGATAGGTGCAAATGTCGTTGTTACTGGGACAACTAATGGTATGATTACCGATTTGAATGGAGGTTTTGTATTAGTAGTTTCTCCAAATGATCAGATTGATGTCTCTTATATGGGGTATATCAAGCAGACTATTTCTTTAAATGGAAAGAAAACGCTTAAAGTTATTTTGAAAGAAGATAGTCAGATGTTAGATGAAACGATTGTCATTGGTTATGGTACAATGAAGAAAAGTGATATGACCGGAGCTATCTCTTCTGTGGATGTTGAAGCACTGGCTAGTCGTGCAACAACAAATCCGGCAGAGGCTTTACAGGGGAAAGTAGCTGGTGTTAATATTCTGAAGTCAGGAGGTAATGCAGGGGCAGGCGTTTCTGTTAAAATCCGTGGTATTAAAACGATGGGAAGTAATGAACCACTTTATATTGTAGATGGTTTTCCGGGGGATATAACCACTGTTAATCCGCAGGATATTGAGTCGATGGAGATATTAAAAGACGGTGCAGCAGCTGCTATATATGGTTCTGTTGCTGCAAATGGCGTAGTGATAGTTACTACCAAAAACGGTAAGAAGGGTGAGACTAAGATTGACTTCAATGCATTCTGTCAATTTACAAGTGCTTCTAATAAGTTTGAAATGCTGAATTCTGATGAGTATCTATATGTACATAATATGATGTACGAAAATGCTGTTGCCAAGAAACCGGGATATTTATCATTTAAAGATTCAGATGGGAAGTTGAAGAATCCGACTGGATTTGATACGAATTGGCAAGATGAGATGCTTCGTAATGGTTTATCTCAGAATTATAATGTTAATATTAGGGGAGGTTCTGATATTGCAAAATATTCAATATCTTATAATCATTCGGATGATAAGGGGATTTTCAGGGGTAATAAATACACTCAGGATAATGCTCGTGTCAAGTTGAATCTGCAAAAAAGGATTTTTAATTTTGATGCTTCTTTGGCTTTTAAAGTAACACAAAGCCAACAACCACAATATTCCTTGAAGGAGATGTATGCAATGGCCCCAATGGTACCTGTTTATGATGAAAATCAGCCTTCTGGTTATGGTTTAAATGATATGACTGTCGATGGAGTTCGTTTGGAAATGCCTAATAATCGTAATGTGATGGCAGATGATCATTTTAAACATAAAAAAACGAATGGGTATGATATTATTGCAAATATAGGTTTGACCGTAGATATTACTCCATGGCTAAAGTTTAAGACAGCGTATGCTTATAGAGGATATTATGCGAATACTAAATACCATTCGGAGAAGTATACTGCAGACATTCAGGGACAGAGCTTATATCCATATAATTATGATAGTAATTCTTACTGGTATGAGCAGACATTCGATAATGTACTGACTTTTGATAAAACGTTTGGTAAACACTCTCTGAGTGTGATGGCTGGTAGCTCTTTATCTGCAGCTCGTAAAGACTGGAGTCAAATCAATGTTGAAGGAAAAAAGATGAACTATGATGTGGTAAATGGAAAGTTAGTAATAACAGAAGTTCCAGCGGGATTCTTTGATCCTACATCGCCTACGATAGATGCTGGTACAGGCGGAACATTTACTGGAAGCGGATCTTTCTGGAATTATAATCGTGCTTCATTTTTTGGTCGTATTAATTATTCATATTCAGGTAAATATTTATTTCAGGCAACGATTCGATCCGACGGTTCCTCTAAATTTGGAAAGAATAATCGGTGGGGCGTATTCCCTTCTATGGCTTTAGGATGGCGTATTAGCGAGGAAGAATTTTTCTCAGGGGATGTTGTGAGCAACTTGAAATTGAGAGTGAGCTGGGGACGGTTGGGTAATGAAAATGCATTAGGATATTATTATGCTCCAACGATGACCAGTGACAATACCCAGTGGATGAGCTATGTGCAAGGTGCTAATCCTTGGCCGGGTATGGTTAACTTGTATCTTGTAAATGATGCTTTGCGTTGGGAGACTACTGATACGAAGAATATTGGGGTTGATTTTGGCTTCTTTGATAATAAACTTTCGGGCTCTTTGAATTATTATTATAATACAACGGAAGATTTATTGATTGAAAAGGTTATGTCTCCATCCGCTGGTATTTATAATCCGACAGTGAATGTAGGAAAGATGAGAAATAAGGGATTTGAGCTAGAGCTAAATTATGCGGATAATAGTAATGGTTTTGAATATAATATCGGATTCAATCTCTTTACTACTAAAAACGAGATGTTAAAAGCCGATCCTAATCAGATTCTGTATGGATCAGCTTTAAAGGGTGCCGGTCATTTTGTTACTCAAACTTTAGAGGGGTATCCCGTAGCAAGTTTCTTTTTATACAAAATGGATGGAATTTTTCAATCTCCGGAAGACGTAGCAAATCACTATACGGAGGTTGTGCAACCTGATGGTTCTATAAAAAATACGGTTCTTCAACCCGATGCGAAACCTGGTGATATTCGATTTAAAGACTTGAATAATGATGGTGTTATTGATGAAAATGATAAAGAATATTGTGGCTCAGGTATACCCAAATTAGAGGCTAACTTATCGTTTAGTGGTTCTTATAAGGGCGTTGATCTTTCTTTCTTATTAGGAAGTGCCTGGGGACATAAATTGTATAATGCTAATCGCCTGTATTATGAATCAATGGACGCAGGAATCAATCTGTTTAAGTCGACGTTGGGAGCATGGACTGAAGATAACAGGAGTAATGTAATGCCACGTGCCGTACTAAAAGATCCTAATATGAATTCTCGCGAATCTGACCGTTTTCTGGAAAAAGGTAATTTCATTCGTTTACGTCAGTTGCAAGTGGGATATACCTTACCTAAAAATCTGACTAAGAAGGTTTATATAGACAAGTGTCGTTTTTATGTTAGCGGTGAAAATCTGTTGACATGGACCAATTACTCGGGTATTGATCCAGAGTTTTCTTCCAGTATTCTGGATACAGGAGTAGATGTCTTTATTTATCCTTTTACTCGCTCTTATGTTGTTGGTTTGCAGGTGACATTTTAATCAATTCTAATACTATCAGCCATGAAAAAATATATTTATATAACATCTCTTTTTTGTGCAACATTTTTGGGTGGATGCGATAACTTTCTAACGGTAGAATCTCCGGATTTTTCTACTGATAAATTTTGGAGGGATTCTATCGATGTGGAATCCGGATTATCTGCTGCATATGCCCAGTTGGATAACAGATGTGGTACTTATAATTTCTCTGAAATTAAATTTGTGATAGAAACTTTTCGTGAAGATATCATGGAGAAGGGTTCGGATGTAAATAACTATCCGGAATGGGGGCAAATTTATGATTTTACATATAATAATGAGAATTCCCGAATCAAAGAGTATTGGATGAATTGCTATAATGGCATTAATTACACAAACAATGTCTTATTTGGTATTAATAAAGTTCAGACAGGTGATCATCCGATGGATCAGGAAAAGTATAATAGTGTGGAAGGTGAAGCAGTGTTCTTACGTGCCTACTATCACATGAAGTTACTGTTGAACTGGGAGAAGATTATTATTCGTGATGAATATTTGACAAGTGAAGAACAAACGCATAAGGCTCTTTCTACCAGGGAAGCAGGCTGGGAGTTCGTTTGTTCGGAATTATCAGCGGCTGGTAAAATATTACCCTTAACCCGTCCTTCTCTACAAGCCGGCCGCGTGACAAGTGGTGCTGCTTATGCCTACCTCGGTTGGGCCTACCTGACGCGGGCTTATGAACAACCGGAGAAGAAAACGGAGTATCTCACTAAAGCAGAAGAAGCGTTAGAGCAAGTGAAAGGTTATGCTTTGGAGAAAGATTTTCTGAGTATGTTTAATGGGACAAATAAGAATTGTAAAGAATCTATCTTTGAAATTCAGTTTACAGGGAATACCTCTGATGGTGCTTATCATCAGCATGTGATGCACTATTGGGTAGCGGCTCCTGTATTGAGGGGATGGGATGAGATTCGCCCGAGCGAAATGATTTTGAATGAATATAGAAAAGAGGGGCGCATTGCTACTACAGGTAATCTGGATTCCCGGGCATATGCAAGTATGTTCTTTGACGATCCTTATTTTAACGATGGCAATGAGAGAATATATGGATTTGAGTATACAGATTTATTTGATGCGAGTGATGAGATTAATCGTTGTTTTCGCAAATATATGCCCGATGATATGCAAAAACTAAAACAATCCAATACTTCGACGAATGTACCTATTATGCGTTATGCCAATGTTCTGCTGATGCAGGCTGAGATTTACAATGAACAAGGACATCCAGAAAAGGCCGTACCATTGATTAACGAAGTAAGGAGGGTACACGGAGATATGCCGGGTATGTCAGGGGAGTCTTACGAGGCTGTAAAGGCTCAAATAGAGCATGAGCGTTTGATGGAATTTGCTTTAGAAAACTTCCGTTTCTATGATCTACGTCGTTGGGGTAAGCTGGATGAAACTTTACATTTGGCAGGGCGCAAAAACTTTAATGCAGAGAAGCATGCCTTCCTTCCGGTTCCTTTGATGGAGATTCAGAGCAATAACAAAATCGATTAGAAATAACTTTTTATTAATTGTTTAACAGGGATTTGAGGGGTCTGTGAAGACCTTTCAAGCCCACTTAATATCTGAAAAATGAAAAAAAATACACTGTTTTTACTGGGTGTACTTCTTGGAATGGGAAGTATAAACGGGGTATCGGCACAGCAAAATGTGTGTGGGTTCGAACATCAGCAAGAAATGTATAGGAAATCGCATCCTGCTGCAATAGCTGAAAATGCAGGTGCTCTGGCAGCGACGAGATCTAATGCCTCTTATCATCAGGGACAGTATGTGATTCCGGTTGTTTTCCATGTATTTGGAGACGCTACGAATGATTCTCGTCTGAAAGTGACTTATAGCTTAATAGAAAAGGCCTTAAAACAAACCAATGAAGATTTTCAAGGATTGACTGCCGATTATAACCAGGCAGGGGCGAGTAACCGTTTTGAGGAGATAAAAAAGCCGTTGAATATCGCTTTTCGCTTGGCTAAGATAGATCCGGACGGAAATCCGACGAAAGGTGTTGTATTCTATGACGAAGCCGAGAAAGGTTTTGGTAATGGAGGAGGATATGATGAAGCGATCCAGAAATATGCATGGGATAATAGCCGATATATGAATATATATATAATGAAAGATCTTTATGCAGATGGGGATTACTATAATTCCGGTGTTTCCTGGTTACCGGACAATTCAATGACAATGGAGAATTTGGCTCGTGTAGTTTACAACGGTAGTTATATTGGCAATAATACAAACGAAAATTTTCGTCGGGTTTTGACTCATGAATTTGGGCATTTTATGGGGTTGCATCACACCTTTGAAGGTGGATGTACTTATCCGAATGATGGGATTGAAGATACCCCTCCTGTAGCTACTTCCAAATGGCCGGCTGATCAGGTAAACTGTGAAGGAAATTATACAGATTGGGAAAACTTTATGAATTACACAGATGCTTACCGACATTTTACTGCAGGACAGGTGGCTCGAATGGAATATTATTTAAATGAGTCTTTATCTCGGAGTGAATTGTGGCAAGAAGAAAACCTGGTTGCAACCGGAGTAAATGATGGCTATGTAGCTGCCCCTGTGGTCCTGATTGTAAAGGGGAGGAATTTTTCCGAAACTTTAGATAATCAAGGAAATGTAAGTGGTTCTCTACAGTTAGAAGCAAGTGCCGGGATGACATTTGCCAAACTAGGTGTACTGGTAGAAGGTACTGATTATACAATTTCGAATTTGCCGGCAGGTTTGCAGGCAACAGTAACTCTTTCAAGTGATGTTACTGCTATGATTACGATGAGTGGAAAAGCCCTCAGTCACCAGGCTTCCGATAGCCGTAAGGATGTCTCTATAACTTTGAATACTTCTGTTTTAAAGGTGGAAAATGGAACGCCAACTGCACAGAAAATTAATTTTGGAGTATTGTTTAATGATCCGTATACTTCTTACTGTTTATTTAATCCTCGTTTTGCTCCTTATGCGCACATCTCTAAAGTCAAGTTTGCTCAGATAGAAAGAAATACGGACTTTGATGGACAACAGTATAAAGATTTCCGGGCTGACTATGTAGCCGGACTGGAGAAAGGTAAAACATATAAATTGGAGGTTACTGTGCAAAACTGGAAATCCGGTGAAAATGACCCTTACACAGTTCGCGCCTGGTTTGACTGGAATGGTGATTATGTATTCCAACAAGATGAAATGATTGCTCCCCAGAAAATAAATAAGATTGGTAAAGCAGGTACAGAGCATGTACTTATTTTTGATATTACTGTGCCAGATGATATGGTAGTGGATAAAGAATTTGGTTTCCGTGTAATGTTACACTATACATTAGGCAAAGACGGTGAAGATCCCTGTGGAGAAATTGATAGTGGAGATGTTGAAGATTATGGTATCATATATGGTGAAGAGAATGCTCATGTACTCCCTCCCGATGGTCCTGACGAGCCGGTTGATGAGGTATGTGTCCCGGAATTCTCTTATCGTCCTTATGCTTATATTAAAAAAGTGGAATTTGCAAATATATCTAATGAAACTACCGGTGAGGTGAATAACACGGAGATTATTGAGGATTTCAGAGACAATCAGGAGTTGAATGCGCATATAGAGAAAGGAAAAGAATATGTTATGAAAGTGACCTATTCGAATCTGAATTCTAACTCGAAGGATGCTTATGTGATACGTGCCTATATTGATTGGAATCATGATAATATACTTGAAAAAGAGGAATCTCAGAAGATAGCAATTCCTGCCATTGGTTCAGCTGATAATCCGGGAACTGTTGAATTCAGATGGACTGCACCGGATAATGCAGTACTGAATGAAAAATTACATATGCGTGTTTTTATGCATTATGGTGATGCTGATAGTATGGTAGGAGAACAGCCTTGTGGAACTGTGGAAAATGGACAGTTAGAAGAGTATTATGTGATTGTTTCTTCTGATCCCAGTATGATAATTGATCATACGATTGGAGCTATTAATGTTTACCCTAATCCTACAGATGGTATTTTACATATTGGTGGTGAAAATATGGATATGGCAAAATATAGCTTATACAGTATTGATGGGCGTCTGGTACAACAAAACAATATTACTACCTCTCAAATAGATATCAGCAAGCAACCGAAAGGTGCTTATCTTTTAAAAATCGAGACAAAAGAATCTGTATTACAGCAAGTTGTAATTCTAAAGTAAATAATTGGACCGGTAGGCGATCACTGGTTTCCTACCGGTTGTATGTCTATTTATTAATTATCAAAACAAATTAAAATTATGAAGAAAAAATTACTTTGTTGCTTTATGCTATTTAGTATGGTAGCTGGGCAAGCGATGTCGCAATCTCAATTGTGTAGACCTGAATTAACATGGGGTGCTTATGCTTGTATCTCTAAAGTTGAGATTAATGGTATGGTGAGTGAATCATCTACAGCTCCTGAAGGATGGGATGGGAAGATAGGCTCTAATACTTATGATGAAGGTGTTCTTTTTGCTGATTTCACGATGGATAAAGAGCGTGTTGTTACATTGGAGGCAGGTAAAGAGTACGAGCTGAAAATTACTGTTTGCAACTTCTCTTCCGGTGCCGGAGATGAGTATTATGTAACTGCCTTTTTTGACTGGAATGGTGATAGTAGACTGACTGCTGCCGAGACGGTTTTTCAAAAATCGATTGCTGTAGGAAAACCGGGGCAGAGTTCTTTTAAAGTAGTTTCCGGAAAGGTAACTGTTCCTGCCGATGCCAGCAAGACTTTTACAATGCGTACTTATCTGCATTATAAAACTCCGGATGTTCCTTATACAGATCCTTGCAGCACACAAGATGGCGGTGTATTGCAGGACTATACCGTTCAGCTTGGTGGTGGAACCTCTATTGAAAATACGTCACTTGATGCATTTGCTGTGTATCCGAATCCAACAGACGGAGAAGTCTTTATAAAATTGGAGAATGCCAAAGAATATATGCTTTATAGCATTGATGGCAAATTGGTACAAAGGGGAATGATAACAGGAAGCTCTATCAATATTTCAGGTAATGCTTCCGGCATGTATATTCTGCAGGTGAAGACAGACGATGGATTAGTAAAACGGGCCAATATTATCATTAAATAATATTTTTCACATTCATAGAGTATTTAGAAGCTGGTTCGACTGATCGTGACTGAATACAATTGTATATGGTCTATGAACCTTAATACAGGATTCTTGTAGAGGGGGCCGAACCAGCTTTTATTTTTCAATATTAACTGATAAAATCTAATACTGATATGTTTAGAGAGAAATTTAAAGTACAAATGTGGCGATTACTGTTTGTGGTGGTGTATATCATTTGCTTCTCCATATCAGTTTCTGCAACCAAACAAACAACTATTTATAATGTAGACTCTTATAGTGATATTTTAGATATCCAGTGTACTCCATACAGTAATGATTATTTTACAGGAGGCTTTTCTGATTTAGGTTCATGGATGTGCTTTACATTACCTTCGGAGAATAACTGGATAAATGGTTTCTGCGGTCCTTTTGAACTCGATCACCGGCAATGGATATCGGATGCTATTCTCCAAGTCGGATTTACTGCAGACATCACAGCTGAAACCTTTATTCCTGATAGCGTGACATACGTTCCGGGAGAACTATACATGAACTCTTCTTCTAAACAGGGGAGGATACAACAACGCTTATTTTTTGTAGATAAGTATACGGCTTTATGGAGTTGTGAAACCAGTGAGAAGCGGGAACTTTACATTACAAATGGTTCGTTACAAGGAATACAATCATCCGGATTGGAGAATAATATTCTATCTTTGAAACTATCAACCGGGGAGATGTGTGTAGTTACATTCTCGTCGGATATTCAGCTTTCCTATGAGAATTCCAAGCTCTTGGCCAAACTTCCTGAAGGACATAAAGGATATGCCACTATATCTTATTTCTACGAATCGAAACGACCGGATAACTATGCTCAGCTGATACAGAGTATATTATTACATCCTGATAATTATACTACCGAACATACGAATCGTTGGATAAAATATCTGAAAGCTGTTTTACGTCCGGAAATGCCAGTAGAATATCATCGTATCGCAGTAAAAGCTATGGTGACATTGTTGACAAACTGGCGTACATCCAGAGGAGATTTACTTCATGATGGAGTTATTCCTTCTCATGCAATGTCTTACTTCGTCGGTTTTTGGGGATGGGATTCATGGAAGCATGCGGTAGCATTGAGTCTGTTTGAACCCGATCTTGCTAAAGATCAGGTTCGTGCAATGTTCGATTATCAGACCTCAGAAGGGATGATCATCGATTGCATCTATACCGATAAAAAAGAAAATAATGAACGAAACAGTAAACCCCCATTGGCAACATGGGCAGTGAACGAAATCTATAAGGCTACTTTAGATGCTGATTTTGTGAAAGAGATATATCCTAAATTACTGAAATATCACCGTTGGTGGTACGAATATAGAGATCACGATAAAAATGGTTTTTGTGAATTTGGCTCAGTGGATGGTACACTTGAGGCTTCTGCCTGGGAAAGTGGCATGGATAATGCAATTCGTTTTGATCATTCTTCTATGCTGAAGAATGACAACAGAGCCTGGAGTTTAAATCAGGAATCTGTTGATTTGAATGCTTATCTGGCCCATGAATATCTATTGTTAAAGGAATTGAGTATAATAGCCAATTGTGAGTTTAATGAACCGGATCGGACAGCAACGACATCCGATTATTTCTTTGATAGAGAAAAAGGATTTTTTTATGATAAAAGGCTGAGTAATCACAGTTTTGTACAGGTAGAAGGTTGTGAGGCTTATATTCCACTTTGGGCAGGAGTTGCCACACTTGATCAGGCTGAGTCTGTTTTGAAATACTTGACTGATCCTTTGAAGTTTGCAACGTATATTCCTTTTCCTACTGTTACGGCTGATCATCCGGATTTTTCGCCGAATGGTTATTGGAGAGGTCCGATATGGCTGGACCAGGTATATTTTGCAATTCATGGATTAAGAAACTATGGCTATACTGAATTGGCCGATGGTTATACAAAACAAGTGTTCGATCGTCTTAATGGTTTACGTGCAGATGCTCCAATTCATGAAAACTATGAAACAAGTACCGGGAAAAGACTGAAATCTCCACATTTCAGCTGGTCTGCTGCTCATTTACTGATGCTTTATCGTGAATCGGGGGTATTGGATAGTAAACAGACTGATTTATGTCTGTTTCAATCAGATTACCGTAACTATGCTTATATAAAAGAGGTTGAATTTGCCGGGATTAATAATAATGTTTCTTACTCGGAGACAGGATGGATGGATTATTCCAAAGAAAATGTAGCCGAGTTGGAATGTGGGAAGATATATGTGATGAATGTAAAAATAGAAAATTGGGATTCGGGTTCTTCAGATATCTATAAACTGAGACTCTGGATGGATTGGAATGGTAATTATGAGTTAGAAGAGAATGAACTGGTTGATACCAAGCTTATTAGTCCGATTGGACAGCAACATAAAGAGCATGATTGTCAATTCCAGATTACTATTCCGGAAAATGCAGTAAAAAACGAGAAACTCAAATTTAGGCTATTCTTACATTTTGTTACGGACGAATCGGACGGAGTAACCCCTTGTGGCTGGGTGGATAGCGGCATTGCACACGACTATGGCTTCGTTGTAAAGTCGGGTGGATCTTCTGTTCAGCAGAAGACTAATACTCTGAAAGCAAAAGTTTTTCCGAATCCGGTAACAGATTATCTATATATACAGGTAGATTCTCCAATCAGACAATATTCAATTTTAGGTTTAGAAGGTACCGAATTATTCAAATACTCCGGAGATATAGATAAAATAGATATGAGATCTTTTGCTTCAGGCAATTATATTCTTCAAGTTAAATATGAAGAGAAAGGGAAAGAGCGGACAGAGGTTTTTAAAATAGTTGTTCAATAGGATTTATATAATTTGTATGTTTATATTTACTATTATTGGATTGATGGGCAGTGGTGTATTATTTGGTTATCTATTAAGAAAACGAAACCTGAATATTGTACATCGGATTATTACGTGGCTAATATGGATTCTTCTATTTCTTCTTGGAACGGAGGTTGGTGGTAATAAAATGATTATAGAAGGATTGCATACGATCGGGCTTGAAGCACTGGTAATTACATTGACAGCTGTTGTAGGCAGTATTTTGGGGGCCTGGGGATTGTGGCTTTTTATATCATACCGGGACGTGAAAGGAGGAAGGGGATGAAAAGTAGCATTGTTATTGTACTGTTCTTTATATTGGGTATCTTACTTAATTTGTACGGTTTGTATCCTTCGTACTTAGAACAACTGGATTTGAGTTTTTATGCATTATGTGCCTTGATGTTTTGTGTTGGTATTACTGTTGGCAATAATCCTCAAATACTATTGAATTTTAAGACAGTAAATCCAAGATTCTTTTTACTTCCTGTATTGACTATTCTAGGTACTCTTGTTGGCTGTTGTATGAGTAGTGTTTTTTTCAACAAGCATTCTCCGGTTGATTGTATGGCTGTGGGAGCGGGTTTTGGATATTATTCGTTATCAAGCATTATTATTACTGAATATAAAGGAGCCGAATTGGGAACTATAGCCCTGCTATCCAATATAATGAGAGAGATTATAGCTTTGCTGGCAGCACCTTTTCTGGTTCGTTTCTTTGGAAAATTGGCACCTATCTCAGTAGGAGGGGCTACGACGATGGATACTACTCTTCCCATTATAACTCGCTATTCCGGAGAAAAATATATAGTTGTGTCTATTGTCCATGGGTGTTTACTGGATTTTTCCGTACCATTCATTGTAACGTTATTGTGTACCATTTAACTATAATACATTGAGAATATGAAAAAGCATATTTTATACTTGATCATTAATGGTTTGTTTTGTTCTGCATCTTTGTTGGCAGGGGAGCAAGTTCCCTGGCAGGATCCACAAATCAGCGGTATTAACAGAGAGCCGGCGTGTGCCTATTTTGTTTCCTTTCCTTCCGAAGCAAAAGCGTTGTCCAACGATGTACAGGCTAATGAACGGAAAGTCTCTTTAGACGGGACGTGGAAATTTCTTTACTCCCGGAATGTGGATGCATGTCCAAAGAATTTCTTTAAACCGGATTTTAATACAAAGAAATGGAGTGATATTGAGGTACCTGGAAGTTGGGAACTCCAGGGCTTCGACTGTCCTATCTATACAGATGTCAAATATCCTTTTCCCGCTAATCCCCCTTTTGTACCTTCAGATTATAATCCGGTAGGTATTTATGCCAGAGATTTCATTGTACCGAAATCCTTCAGTGGAATGGATGTATTTTTGGACTTTGAAGGAGTTGAATCTGCTTATTATTGCTGGGTAAACGGACAGTTTGTAGGGTATGCCGAAGACAGTCGTCTTCCTTCACACTTTAATGTGACCTCTTTGCTGAAAAAGGGCAACAATAAAATAGTGGTTCAGGTTTTCAGATATAGTGACGGCTCTTATTTAGAAGGGCAAGATTACTGGAAATACAGTGGCATTGAACGAAGTGTCTACCTGATCGCCAGACCAAAGTGTCGGGTAAAGGACTTTAAGACGTCAGCTCAGTTGGTGAATGACTATAAAGATGGAGATCTGCAATTGGATTTGGCGATGACTTTACCTGCTGATGCAGTGGGAAACCGCGTACAGCTGAAGTTAATGGATGGTAAGGATACTCTATTTTCTGATGAAAAGATTATTACTTCTTTGTCCGACACTCTTTTAGGCCTCAATCATTTTATTAAAAATGTGAAAGCATGGAATGCGGAAACACCTAATCTTTATACTATGGTAGTAAGTGTGAAGGATAAGGAAGGGAACGCTTTAGAGGCATTTCGGCATCGTGTGGGCTTCCGTACGGTTGAGATGCGTAACGGACAGCTTTTGATAAATAATGTTCCTATTTTAATTAGAGGGGTAAACAGGCAGGAGCATGATCCACATCGGGGACGTACACTTTCTTTGGAAACTATGCTCACAGATATTAAGATGATGAAGCAGTTCAATATCAATGCTGTCCGCTGCAGTCATTATCCCAACAGGCCGGAGTGGTATGAGTTGTGTGACGAATACGGACTTTATATGATTGATGAGGCCAATATTGAATCACACGGAATGGAATATCATGAGGATGGTACTTTAGCCAATTATCCTGACTGGGAACGTCCTTTTATGGAACGTATGAAACGTATGGTAATGCGTGACCGTAATTTTACAGCTATTATTACATGGTCATTAGGTAATGAATCAGGCTATGGAAAGAATTTTGAAACACTGTATAATTGGACAAAAAGCTTTGATACGACTCGGCCGGTTCAGTATGAAGCAGCTCGTCGTGAAGGTTTGTCGGATATCTACTGTCCCATGTATGCCCGGATTTGGTGGTTGCGTGAATTTGTCAATGAACGGAAGTTGCGTCCGATGATTA
Source organism: Bacteroides sp. 41_26 (assembly GCF_949740115.1). Classification (NCBI taxonomy): domain Bacteria; kingdom Pseudomonadati; phylum Bacteroidota; class Bacteroidia; order Bacteroidales; family Bacteroidaceae; genus Bacteroides; species Bacteroides sp. 41_26. Next base: position 116,764 of record NZ_CATJGZ010000112.1, on the reverse strand, counting down.
TGTGTGAATATGCGCACTCTATGGGGAACAGTACAGGTAACCTGCAAGACTATTGGGATTTGATTTATAAGTATGATAATTTGCAGGGTGGATTTATTTGGGATTGGGTTGATCAGACATTTGCTAAAAAGGATGAGAAGGGTCATGATATCTGGGCATATGGCGGTGATATGGGATATGTTGGTGTACCTAATGATTCTAACTTTTGTGCGAATGGTCTGGTAGCAGCAGACCGTTCACTTCATCCACACATCTGGGAGGTAAAGAAGGTTTATCAATATGTACATTGTGAACCGGTTGCTTTCACAAAAAACAAGATACTTGTTACCAATCGCCATGATTTTATAGATCTGTCAGGTTATTATCTGAGATGGGTTGTTGAAGCAGACGGCGAAGAAATTCAATCGGGTGTTTTAGATTTTCCTGTTATTCCGGCGAGTTCCTCCCGGAAAATAACAATTCCTTACCGTGAACTTCTTCCTGCATCAAAAGAATATTTCCTGAAGGTTGAAACGCTGACCAGGCGGGAAGAATCTTATGCTCCGAAGGATTTTATTGTAGCGATGGATCAATGGCAGCTACCGGTTGAGAAGAGTGGGCAACATGTAAATAAAACCAATGAACCCATTAAGGTATTGCGTACAGAAAAAGAATTGATACTCGAAAGTAAATCGTTCAGAACAGAGTTTTCAACTGTTTCAGGAGAAATGACTTCTCTGAAATATGGCAGTAAAGAAATGCTTCTGGCGGGGTTAAGACCTAATTTTTGGAGACCCTCTACAGATAATGATGTGCCCAGTGGTTTGCTCTCACGTAGTGTGGAATGGAAGAGAACAATGGAAGTTGCCCGGCTTCTTAAGTTGGACATGGAAACTAACCCCGATAGTACATGCATTAAAGTACTTACCAAATATCGTTTGGAAGAGCAGGACTCTTTTGTGCAAATAGCCTATCAGATTCTTGGAAACGGAATAATTAAAGTGGAAATGTCGTTTATACCGGGACAAAAAACATTACCGGAAATGCCTCGTTTTGGAATGCGTATGATTATTCCAAAAGAGTATGACCGGATGACCTGGTTTGGAAGAGGGCCCCACGAAAATTATGCTGATCGTAAAACGTCTGCTGCCATAGGATTTTACCAGGCAAGCGTATGGGAACAATTTCATCCTTATGTGCGTGCACAGGAGACCGGTAATAAGTGTGATACCCGCTGGCTTGCCCTTTGTGATAAAGAGCAAAAGGGATTATTGATTACAGGCACAGAACCTTTGTCTGTAAGTGCGTGGAATTTTATACAGGATGATATTGACTACGTTCCTTTCAGTGTAGAACGCAGGCATGGTGGAAGTATAGAGAAGAAAGATTTGGTGTGGATTAATGTAGACCAGATGCAAATGGGAGTAGGTGGAGATAATAGCTGGGGGGCTCAGGTACATCCGGAATACACTATTACTCCGTCAATGAGGAAATATAGTTTTGTCATACAACCCATCCGGACTTTAGAGAAAATAGCTGAGCAGGCTCGTCAGATATGGTTTTAATTAAATTCGTAAAGATTATGAGAAAATATATTATAAGATTTTGTGTACTGATTGGCGTGAGTATACTTTTTAGTAATTGTTCTGAGCAAAAAAAAGAGTTTCATCCTTTGTTAGTACATAAGTATGACAATATTCTGGATATATCTTATACTCCTAATGACTCTCTTTATTGTAGCGGGTGGTTTTCTGATCAAGGAGCGTGGATGGGGTTTACTGTACCACAAAAGGAACGATGGATTAATGGCTTTTGCGGTCCCTTCGATCTGGAAACACGCCGATGGATTTCTCAATCATTGGTAACGGTAGGATTTGCTGAAGCTCCTGATGAAGTTTTCTCTCCGGATTCTGTTGTCTATTTTCCGGGAGAGCTATATATGCGTTCTTCCTCTAGGCATGGGACTATAAGTCAGCGTCTTTTCTTTATTGATAAATCCAACGTACTGCTGGAATGTGTTTCGGATAGTAATAAACCGTTGTGTTTTTATGGTCAGGCATTAGATGATAATTCTTCTTATAGTGTAGTAAATAATTCATGCATGCTTTCTTCACCCTCCGGAGATCAATATCTGATTACCTTTCCGGAAAATGTAAAGATCCATTTCTCCGGTAATAGATATGAGGCGAATGTTTCGTCTGCATCTCCAATTTATGTGGTAATCTCTTCCCTGGAGAATATCAAGGGGCAGATGTTTGATTTTGGTGCTATTGCCAAGATACAATCGAATCCTTCCGGTTTCATCAATAAGCATTATCAGTGTTGGAACGGTTATTTAGAGAAAGTGTTGCGACCTGATATGCCGGAGGAGTACGATCGGATTGCAGTCAAAGCAGTGGTTACCCTCATTGCCAACTGGCGTAGTAGCCGTGCCGGATTATTACATGATGGAGTAGTCCCATCACATGCTGTAGGCTATTTTATGGGATTCTGGGCCTGGGACTCATGGAAACATGCTGCAGCGTTAGCTGACTTTGCTCCGGAACTGGCTAAGAATCAGGTACGTGCCATGTTCGATTATCAATTGGATAACGGAATGATAATAGATTGTATTTATACGGATATCCGTGAAAACAATGCAAGAGATAGTAAACCACCTTTGGCTGTATGGGCCGTGAGTAAGATATTTGAAGCAACAGCCGATACTGCTTTTGTGGAAGAGATGTACCCTCAGTTACTTAACTATTATCATTGGTGGTATCTGGATCGTGATCATGATTCAAATGGTATCTGTGAGTTCGGTTCGGTAGATGGAACGCTTGAGGCGGCAGCCTGGGAGAGTGGAATGGACAATGCTATTAGATTTGATCATGCAAAAATGGTAAAGAATAGCGATACAGCCTGGAGTTTTGATCAGGAATCGGTTGATCTGAATGCTTTTCTGGCTTATGAATATTCTCTGCTGAAAAAACTTGCGGTAGTGGCGAAACAGCCATTCAGTGAAAAGGAATATGCAGATATTATAAGTACTTATTTTTATGATAAAGAGTCCGGATTCTTTTTTGATAAAAAGTTGGATGGAACATTTGTGAAAGAACCAGGCAGTGAGGCTTATATACCTTTTTGGGCAGGTATCGCAACTAAGGAGCAGATGAAGGAGGCTATGAAGCTATTTACGGATTCTACAAAGTTCTCTACTTATATCCCTTTTCCTACTGTTGCGGCCGATAATCCGAAGTTTATACCCCGCGGATACTGGAGAGGGCCTATATGGTTGGATCAGACTTATTTTGCTATTTCCGGATTACGAAGATATGGCTATGTGGAGGAGGCAGATGCATATACCCGTCAGGTATTCGACAGGCTTCATGGACTGAAGGGAGATGGTGCAATACATGAAAACTACGAAACGTATACAGGTAAACAGTTGAAAGCTCCCCACTTTAGTTGGTCGGCTGCACATCTTCTGATGTTGTATGAGGAGTACAACAGGCAAGCTTCTGTTACCGGATTATAAGTTACTACAATTTATTAAGTAATCGTTCTAAATTATATGATATTATTATTGAAACGCAGAAACTCACAGATTCACGCAAAGCATATCATCGCTCAAGTATAGCGCAGTCATTTAATCTGCGAAAATCTACGATCATTTGCGTTTCAATAAAACGCTGTCATAGTATGAACTAAATTTGAAATACTACTTATTCTATATAAACCATTTAAAATTTTTTGCAATGAAGAACAGAACAAGTTATTGGACTACATTACTGTGTCTATTAGTAGCTTTGGGAGGTACTGCGCAAAACGTGCCGGGTTATGTACCGGGAGCGCCTTTGCCATGTCGTGCCCATGAACAGATTCAGCGTTATTTTGAGGAAAACCCGACTGCTTTAAAGAGACACAATCAACTACCGCAAACAAGAGTATCAACAGAGCGTCCCGACTCTTATGTGATCCCGGTAGTGTTTCACGTCTTTGGAGAGACTTTTAATGGGGCAAAGCTCAATGATGAGATAATAAAGGATGCTCTGAGAAAAACGAATGAAGATTTTCAGGGTATAACAGCAAATTCCGGTGATGATAATCCTGACTTTAACAAACTTCAGGCTAATATGAATATTACTTTCAAATTGGCCGAAAAGGGACCCGACGGAGAAGCGACTACCGGTATTCTGTATCATCGTCTTGAAAGTGGGTTCGGGAACTATTATGCACCCCGAATGGCACTGTATGCCTGGGACAACCATAAATATATGAATGTGTATGTGATGAATGATCTTTATGGTGATGGAGTGACCAATAATTCGGGCGTATCCTGGTATCCGGATGTAGAAATGATGGAAGAAAATCTGGCCCGTGTAGTATATAATGGTGCTTATATCGGAATGAATACGGATGAAAATTTCCGTCGGGTATTAACCCATGAATTCGGGCATTTCCTGAACTTGGCTCATACTTTCGATGACAATGGCGGACGTTGGCCCGACGGTTGTAAAGCAAATAAGGCAGGACAACCTAATCCGGGTGACTGGGTAGATGACACGCCTAAAGCAGATGTGGCTCTGATGGGAGCAGCTGACCGGAATTGTGAGAATGAATTGACCAACTGGACGAATTATATGAATTATTCCTATGTGCGTACGTCTATGTTCACAAAGGGTCAGATAGACCGGATGCTCGATGCGCTGGATCATCCGGCTCGTATAGAATTGTGGCAAAAAGAAACTGCCGACCAAGTCTTTTTTATAGAGGAAGCTACCAAACGCATCGCTTTGACCAGTCGTGGAGACATCCTGGAGGCACCTGCCAATGATGGAACTTTTGAGGGTACATTTGAGTTCACATTAATCAATGGAGTACTGGCTGATAAAGACTTTGTGTACGGTACTGATTTTGTTATTGATGGATTGCCGGAAGGATTGACTCCTAAGTTGCAGAAGAAAAGTAACACGGTACTTATTTTATCTTTCCAGGGTAAGGCAGTAGTAAACGACCGGAACATAGAATTAGCTGTAATTTTCAAGAATGGAATGTTAGAGAGTGGTGAGTTATATGATTGTAAATTGCCGTTGACGTTGGAATGTCGTCCCGATTATGGTATTAAGTATGTAGATTGTGAGGATATCAATATTTCATCTGCTCATGGTTGGGAGATTATTAAGTTAGATACAAAATATGAGAATTCTGAATTTGGGTTAATGTGGAACTCTAACCAGGGTAGTTATTACGGTAACCTGTATATCGAATCATATGAGAAGAAGATGATGGGAGCCAGAACCAATCTGACTGTAGTTAATTATGGAGAAAAGATTGGTGATTCTTCTGATTGGACAACAGGTATTGGAGCTTATCCGAATCTGGGAACTTTAGTCTCTAAAGGCTATGCAAACTGGAAAGGAAAAATTGCATTTGTGGGTATTCAGTTTGAAGGAACTCTGGCTGGTGAGATATTATATGGCTGGCTGAGAATATCTGTAGCCGATGATGGTAATTCGTTCACCTTATTGGATTATGCCTTTAATGAAGCTCCGGGAAGTGCTATCATAGCGGGACAAAAGAGTGGGGACATGGGTAAATCGGAATTGATATTCGGTACTACTTCTGTGATGGAAAATGCAGAGTTGAATGACGGGACAATTACGCAAACTATAAATCTGGTTGTTATGGGAGATAATGCATTCAACCGGACAGGTATCTTGACCGAGGGAACGGATTATACATTGAATGTACCCCAGGGCCTGATTTCTCAATTGGAGGTTGTATCAGAGAAGCAAGCTGTTTTATCTTTCAAAGGAAAGGCCGAAAGCCATGAAGCAAAGGATATGGATGTAACCGAATTAACATTGAAGCCAACTGTATTCAACCATTCGGATATTGAAAATTTATCAGCGCAATTGAGCTTTGATTTTCTGAATCCATATCAGATTATAGTTGGAGATCTCGGGATAGGTGCCGGAGAAGAATATGGAAACTGGACTTATTTTTATGCTCCCGAAGATTTGGATAACGGCTATGGTGCCTGGGAATTTGGTGTAAAACATTTGAAACTGGAAACCTACCTTAAACCAATGGTTTGCCTGGAAAATACGAGGAATATTGCACCTTTGGCCGAAGGAACAGAGATTGGGGTTAAATCCAACTGGGTTACTCCCGGAGATTATCCCAATCAGCTGGATATTGCCACCAGCCAGTTTACCAGCTGGTATGGCCGTACTGCATATGCTGGTTTTGCTTTTGAGTATTTAGGTAATATGTTGTATGGCTGGTTTGAAATAACAGTAAGTGCTGATGGAGGCTATTACGTAGTCAACCGGTTTGCTTACAATGAAAAGCCGGGTGAACCTATTTTTGCCGGTAAGATTGATACAGGTGGAGGAAGTGCTATTCATAATCCGGGTCTTCAGGCTGTCTCTTTGTCTCCCAATCCTGTAAGTGATCTGTTACATATAACTGCTCCGGAGCGTACTCACATATCTGTTTATGGTATTAATGGAACAAAAGTATGGAGTGGCGTAATGACTACCGGACAAACAGATGTCTCAGTGTCGTATTGGGAAAAAGGTTTCTACTTTGTTCATTTGTCTAAGGACGGAGTGAATGTGGTACAAAAGATTATGGTAAAATAGAAAAGAAAGATAAAGAAAAGGCCAGCCGATAATTAATCAGCTGGCTTTTTTTTATTTTGAAGTATATTGCTGCAAGAGTTATATTATCTCGATTCCCTGTTCTTTACAGAGTTGCAGTCCCAGATCTTTTAATTTGAATTTCTGTATCTTTCCGCTACCTGTCATTGGAAATTCGTCGATAAAGAAGATGTATTTGGGTATCTTATAACGGGATATCTTGTTTTTGCAGAAGTCTCTTACATCTGATTCGTGCATCTTTACTCCTTCGCGGAGAATGATAAAGGCTCCTACAGCTTCTCCGTATTTCTTAGAGGGAATTCCTGCCACCTGTACATCTTTTATACCGTCTAACTTATAGAGGAATTCTTCTATTTCGCGTGGATAGATGTTCTCTCCTCCACGAATAATCATATCTTTAATACGGCCGGTGATGCGGTAATTACCGTCTTCGTCTTTGATACCAAGATCACCCGAGTGCAGGAAGTTATTCTTATCAATTACTTCGGCCGTGGCCTGAGGATTTTTATAATATCCTTTCATTGTGTTATAACCCCGGTTACACATTTCACCTTGTACTCCTACCGGACATTCTTCTCCTGTTTCCGGATTGATTACTTTTACTTCGGTGAATTCAAAATCATGTCCCACTGTATTACAACGAACGTCAAACGAGTCATCAATTCGTGTAGCCGTCATGCCGGGGGCTGCTTCTGTAAGTCCGTATACACTGGTTACTTTCATGTACATTTTCTCTTCCACCTGTTTCATTAATTCTACCGGACAGAGAGAACCTGCCATAATTCCGGTACGGAGGCTGGACATATCGAACATGTCGAACATCGGGTGGTTCAGTTCGGCAATGAACATAGTGGGAACTCCGTAAAGTGCCGTACAGCGTTCTTTATGAATAGATGCTAATACTACCAGTGGGTCGAAACGTTCTACCATTACTTGTGTACAGCCATGGGTGAGGCAGTTCATTGTGGCCAGCACCACACCGAAACAGTGGAATAACGGCACACAGCAACATAATTTGTCATCTGCTGTGAATTTCATATGCTCACCGGTGAGGTAACCATTGTTGGCAATATTATAATGGGTAAGCATTACTCCTTTAGGAAATCCGGTGGTTCCTGATGTATACTGCATGTTTACTACATCATGGCAGTCTACCTGGCTTTTCAACTGATTCAGCTTTTCGTCTTCCACATTATTTCCCAGTAACAGAATTTCGGCAGTGTTATACATGCCCCTGTGTTTTTCCTGGCCTACATATATCACATTTTTCATGTAGGGGAAACGTTCGCTCTTCAGATGTCCCCGTTCACAGGTTTTTAATTCAGGAAGCATGGTATAAGTCATCTGTACAAAATCGCTGTCTTTCTCTCCGTTGACAATACACAGTGTGTGCATATCGGAATTCTGGCAGAGATATTCCAATTCAGCCTGCTTATAATTGGTATTTACAGTTACGTAGACGGCACCTATCTTGGCGCAAGCGTATAGTAGCGTAAGCCAGTCGGGTACATTGGCAGCCCAGATTCCTACGTGTGTACCTCTTTCTACTCCGATGGCGATAAGACCTTTAGCCATATCGTCTACGCGACGGTCGAGTTGTTTCCATGTGAAACGCAGATTACGGTCGGAGTATACAATGTATTCTTTGTCGGGAGTTTCCTCAGCCCAATGTTCAAGCCATTGGCCGAGAGTTCGGTTGTATAATTGCATGATAAATGGTGATAAGTGTTGAGTGATAAGCGATTAGTGATTAGTGAGAAGAGATAAGTACGATGGATATGCGATACTTATCACTTCTCACTAATCGCTAATCACTAAATAGGTGTATAGATTACGGCCAGAATTTTTGCTGCCTTTCCTTCATAAGCATGTACGTGGTGCGGGACAATGGAGTCATAGTAAATGCTGTCACCTTCTTCAAGCAAATAACTGGCTTTACCATAACTGATTTCCATGATGCCTTCCATAACCATGATAAATTCTTCGCCTTCGTGAGAAGAGAGTACAAAGTCATTGTCAGCGGTAGGAGCTACATCAATAATGAACGGCTCCATGTGGCGGTCGGCTTTAGACTTAGATAAAGAGTGATACTCCATGTGCTTGCGCGAATGAATGGCATTGTTGGAGAAGCTGATGGAATCTTTGGCTTCTTCCTTACGGCATACCACAGGACCTGTTTCGTCCTGATCGTCAAGGAATGTTCCCAAGCGTACTCCCAATACACGTGCTATCTTGATCAGTGGTGCAAGTGACGGAAGGTCGATATTCCCCTCGATGCGTTCTACTTGTTCTACTGCCAGGCCGGAGCGCTGTGCTAATTCTTCTATTGTAATCGATTTGTTTTCGCGGAGGGCTTTTATTTTTTCTCCGACAATCTTACTTGTATCCATATTGATAGTATTTATTGTCTATAAGGTTATAATTTAGAGCTATTAAGTTGCAAAAATAGCAAATTCTTTATAGCATCGCAATTATAAGTGTAGAAAATGTCAATTTACTGTTTCCTCTTGCGGGGACAAACTTCAATCAATCGTTTGGTTACTGGCATATACTTTCTGCCTCGGTGAAGGGTATTGTACGACATGTACATCTCGTGCAGTCCCAGATGTACATGTCGTACAGTCCCAGATGCACATGTCGTACTGTACGAGATGTACATGTCGTACAATGTTCTGTTACGACTTCTTTAAAGGCTGTCTATGGTATAGCGTACGAAGGGTTTAATGAAAGTTCGGGTAGGACAATAACTGAGGGAGGACTAAAAAAAAGAAGTCGCTTCTTCTTCTCAGAGAAACGACTTCTTTTAATCTTGTTTGTAACAAGCGGATTACTTACGCAATCCAAGAGTTTTGATAATGGCACGATATCTTTCGATATCTTTTGCTTTCAAATAGTCGAGTAAGCGACGACGCTTACCTACCAACATTGTCAAAGCTCTTTCAGTACTATAATCTTTTCTGTTGAGCTTCATATGCTCAGTCAGATGGGAGATACGGTATGAAAACAAAGCTATCTGAGCCTCAGCTGAGCCAGTATCAGAGTTAGACTTTCCGTATTTTCCGAAGATTTCTTGCTTTTTAGCAGCATCTAAATACATAATTCTTAGTTTTTTGTAATATATAAACTTTACTTTTGAGCGTGCAAAGATAGCCATTATCTTTATATCCCACAACGTTTTGCAGGAAAAAAAATCTCTATAGGTCTTTTTTCTAATCCAATTTTCGTACCTTTGCCGGCAAATATTAGGTATTATATGCAAAACATTAGGAACATTGCAATTATTGCCCATGTTGACCATGGGAAAACGACGTTAGTCGATAAGATGCTTCTGGCCGGAAATTTGTTCCGCGACAATCAGACAAACGGTGAACTAATTCTGGATAACAATGACCTGGAACGTGAACGAGGTATAACGATTCTCTCTAAAAACGTTTCTATCACTTATAACGGAACTAAGATTAACATTATTGATACTCCGGGGCACAGTGACTTCGGTGGCGAAGTAGAACGTGTGCTCAATATGGCCGACGGATGTATTCTGTTGGTAGATGCTTTTGAAGGCCCGATGCCTCAAACTCGCTTCGTATTGCAAAAAGCATTGGAGATCGGTTTGAAGCCTATTGTGGTTATTAATAAAGTAGACAAACCCAACTGTCGTCCGGACGAGGTACATGAAATGGTATTTGACCTGATGTTCAGTCTTGATGCTACAGAAGAACAGCTTGATTTTCCAACTATCTATGGTTCGGCAAAGAATGGATGGATGAGTACCGATTGGCAGAAGCCTACAGATACTATTCTTCCGTTGTTGGATTGTATTATTGAGAATATTCCGGCTCCTACGCAATTGGACGGTACACCTCAGATGTTGATTACTTCATTGGACTATTCTTCTTATACAGGTCGTATCGCCGTAGGGCGTGTACATCGTGGCGTGTTGAAGGAAGGCATGAATGTGTCATTGGCAAAAAGAGATGGCAGCTTTGTGAAATCGAAGATTAAAGAGGTACACGTATTTGAAGGACTGGGTCGTGTGAAAACGACGGAAGTAGAGTCCGGAGATATTTGTGCTTTGGTAGGTATTGATGGTTTTGAGATCGGTGATACGATCTGTGATTATGAAAATCCGGAAGCATTGCCGCCAATCGCTATTGACGAACCTACTATGAGTATGTTGTTTACTATCAACGATTCTCCCTTCTATGGTAAAGACGGTAAGTTTGTAACTTCACGTCATATACATGATCGGTTGATGAAGGAACTCGATAAAAACCTTGCCCTTCGCATTCGTAAGAGTGAAGAGGATGGTAAGTGGGTTGTTTCCGGTCGTGGCGTTCTTCACTTGTCTGTACTTATCGAAACGATGCGTCGTGAAGGATACGAGTTGCAGGTAGGACAGCCGCAGGTTATCTATAAAGAGATAGATGGTGTAAAGTGCGAACCGATAGAGGAGTTGACCGTAAATGTCCCCGAAGAATATTCAAGTAAGATTATCGACATGGTAACCCGCCGTAAGGGGGAGATGACGATGATGGAAAGCAACGGTGAACGTGTAAATCTTGAATTTGATATGCCGTCACGTGGTATCATCGGTCTTCGTACCAATGTGTTGACTGCTTCTGCTGGTGAAGCTATTATGGCTCATCGCTTCAAAGAATATCAACCGTTCAAGGGTGAGATTGAACGTCGTACCAATGGTTCTATTATAGCCATGGAGGCCGGAACGGCATTTGCTTATGCAATTGACAAGTTACAAGATCGTGGAAAGTTCTTTATTTTCCCACAGGAAGAGGTGTATGCCGGACAGGTGGTAGGTGAACATTCTCACGAAAAAGATCTGGTGGTGAATGTAACTAAATCGAAAAAACTGACTAATACCCGTGCTTCCGGTACGGATGATAAAGCGAGGCTGATCCCTCCTGTACAATTCTCACTTGAGGAAGCTTTGGAGTATATCAAGGAAGATGAATATGTTGAAGTTACTCCGAAAGCAATGCGTATGCGTAAAGTCATTTTAGATGAAAACGAACGTAAACGTGCGAATAAAAATTAACGCTTTTGTAATATAGTAAGGAAAAGCCCGGCTGGAGTCATCTTGCCGGGCTTTATTTTGCTTGTAATTGCTCTTGGTATTACAATGCGGTAACATTGTGAAATTTTAAATATTGAGCGCTTGCTTAATTTTAAATATTGTATAACTTTGTGGAATAATAACTTAAAAACATTATGATATGAAAAAACTATTACTTTCGTTATTTATGGTGGTGGTTGCAATGGGGATGACAAATGCAACAGAAAAGACTGTTCTAACAAATTCTTCGGCTTCTACGTGGACAGGAGATGCCGAAGGATATTCTACTACTATTGATGGGATGACTATTTCCTATACAAAAGGAGGATCGCCTGCAGTTGCTCCATCTGCTGATCATATAAGAGTTTATAAAGGAGCAACTTTGACAGTAAAGAGCGCTAATGGAGAGGCTATTACAAGCATTGTAATCAATTGTACTGAGAAAAAATATTGTGCTGATATTATTGTTGGAGGTGAAACGCTCACTGCAAATACTACTGATAATACAATTACTTGGACTGGGAATGTGTCTGAGTTTGTGGCAAAGTCTGATATTGCCCAGATACGTATCAAGTCAATTGTGATTTCTTATGGTAAACCGGCTGCAGTAGCTACTCCGGCATTCTCTCCGAATGGTGGAACTTATTATGAAGCACAGAATGTGATTATTTCTTGTAGTACTGCTGATGCAACTATTCATTATACTATTGACGGAACAGAACCTACTACAGCTTCTACTGTTTATACTGCTCCTATTAAAGTAGAAACTACTACTACGATCAAGGCTATAGCTTCTAAAGGTAATGATCTCAGTGATGTTGCTTCAGCAACCTATAATATGGCTGTAAGTGTAGATAATATTGCTAAGTTCTATGAATTGGGTAAGGATGCTGCTGTCGAATTTGTTAATCCTGTGAATGTTCTCTATCAGAATGGTATATACTTATTCGTACAGGATGCAACTGGAGCATTACAGATTTATGGTGCTGTTGGACAAACGTATAAGAATGGTGATGTAATTCCTGCAGGCTTCCAAGGAGTCGTTGGAGAATTTGCTGGTGCTCTTCAATTAGGTTCTCCGGTACAAGCCTCGTTTAAGGCAGGAACTACAGGTGCAACTATTGCTCCGACTATTGTTACAGCTGCACAGGTAACTAACGACATGGCTAATAGGCTGATCAAAATAGGTAATGTTAGTGTCGCTTCTGATGGTAAGTCAATTACTGATGCGAGTGGTAGCCTCAATATTTATTCTCGTTTTACTGATGTTACAATCCCTCAGGACGAAAAGAAATATGATATCACTGCTATCGTGAACCTCCGTAATGGGGATATTCAGTTATTCCCAACCAACTTTACTGAATCCCAAAACGTAGGTATTACTGGTACTGAAAGTGATAACGCTATTGCAACCGTTTTTGCTGGTGATAAAGCTATCAAGATTGATGCTGCTGAAAGTGCTCAGGTGCTTGTTGTCAATACTGTCGGTCAGGTGGTGGCAAGCAAAATAATTGCTGCTGGTGCTAATACAGTTGAGGTACCTGCTGGTCTTTATCTTGTTAAAGTAAATAATGCTGTAACTAAGGTGATCATTAAGTAACTTTGATTATTAAGATATGAAAAAAGGAAAGTGTATGTACGACAATGAGTCGGTATACACTTTCCTTTTTAGTTTTATCAGTTAATATCTTGTTTCATTAATTTCCTCCTTGCCAGGGAAGGTCAGTTGTCGGATCATTTTCCAGTTCACCTTCATCAGCTATTTTTATACTTAGATCGGCGTCTGTACCAAAGTTGTCAATGTCGCTGATAGCGATAACCGATTTATAATTGCGTTTAAAAGAACGGTTATATTCCATTATTTTCCCCTGACTGACTCCATCCTTAAAAAGTTCCACTCTGAACATTGCATTTTCTGAAATAATATTACCACTTGTGATTTTTCCGGTTAAAGTTCTGAAAGATATGTAGGTATAATCTGTCTCATTCTTTTCCGGTGTCAGGACCCATTTAGGAGAATCATCCAGTTGAACTTCCAGTTTGTAGTTCTTACGCAAGCCGTTTGCTACGAATTTTACAGCAAAGTAACGTCGGTATAGTTCTAATTCATTATTTGCAGTATGTGTTTCCAGGGAGTCAATAAGTCCATGATATCGTAAAATAGATGGGCGAGAGATATCTTCTTGTGCTTTAGTTCCTATTTTACTGTTATCTGCATCAAAGAGGAATAGCTGTGTACCGTCAGGTTGATCTGCTATAAGAAACTTGTTTTCTACTGTACCATATACTTTCCCGTTGCGGTCAAGAGTGAAAGGGCGGGCTAATTTTCCATCTACTTCGAGGGAGTCTGTTGCATTTCTTACCATTGTGCAAGCTACACGATATTTGTAACCGTCTAACAGATTTAATTTCAGGTTACTAATGTTGTCAAATATCCCATATGCATAAGGTTTACTTTGGAGACGTCCACTTGTGTCTCTGATCCATTGAGAAACAGTAATACCATAAATGTCTTTTTTCTCATTTGCAGCACGTGAAAGCGGAGTTTCTGTGGTGCTACATTCACCTCCAATATTAAAAGTTACCTCTGAATAGGTTTCCGGTTCAGGAACTTTACTAATTTGTGACAGATCTTTTTCTTCGATGCAAGAACTTAATATTGCCACTGCTAAAGCGCTGATGGTAGCAAGTTTTTTAGAATAATTCATGATGATATATGTTTATTTTATTGTTTTAGATAATTTCCTGGTGTTCAGAATCAGTGGGGTTACCAGCTATTTCTCCTTCGCCCATAGTAAAATGACTTTCTCCTGTGGCCTGATCTATATTGATGAATTTGATAATATTTCGTTTGTTTCGTTTTAGCGTGATGAGAGGAGCATCTTGATAGATGGAGTGCCATTCTTTGTCTTTGGTTGAGTAATATCTCACTAAAATAGAACTTTGATCACTTGCATTGATTCCTCCGTTCCATCTGTCGGCTGTTTTGCTGAGTGCCAATAATCGTTCTTCCGTTTTTATCGTTCCATCTCCACCGGTTCCGAGAATGGTAAAGGGAGATGTTCCTGAAAGAGTTATTTCAATAATATCTCCTTGCGGAATATCTTTCGATTCGAATGTCAGTGTACAGTATGCCCGTAGCAATTCGATGTTCACATTGACATGTGAAGTTGTTGATTGGCTCAGATCGACAATGTTGCTTCCGTAATAACGATGGTTGGAAGGGTAAGAGCATATTTTGCCTTCTGTAACTTCTGTGTTGCCTGAATAAGTTCCCTGATAAAACTGATTATTTTTATCGAATGGAGCCAGAGAGACAATTAATCTATTGGTGACCGGAGCATAAATACTGCCATCTTGCGTCAGAGCAAAAGGACGTCCATATTTTATAACCCCATTGTCGATAATGTGATGAGGAAGTTCATTTTCTCCTAAATAGGTACAGTCAAAACGGTATTTATACCCATCGATGAGGCTGATACTTACTTGGCTTACATCATCGAACAGACCAGAAACGTATGGTTCGTAATTTTTTAATCCCTTACCTTGCCAAAATACATTAATAGTATACAACCCTTTCGGTTGTTCACTGCTACGGCTCATTGGTAATTCGCTTTGTTCAATAGAAGGTGCGATACAGAGAGATACTTGGGTGGTGCTCACCGGATCTGTAGGGTAGTCAGAAGCTTCATCACTGTTGCATGCTACAACGAAGAATGAAATTAGAAAAAAGGCAAAGGCAATGAATGGTGATTTCATTTTACTTTGGAGTTTAATATTGCAAAAGTGAGAGCCAAATTCTTGCTAAAAAAACATGAATAAGAGTCTGATTATTTGTTGTTAAGTTTGTCTTGTACAAAAGTAAGTGTTTTAACTGTAAGAAACAAAAAAAGCGACCCCCTTTTGGGAATCGCTTTTATTATTATAATCAGTATTTGAACTTTCGTTCGAAACGATTTGCTTTATCTTACAATTTCGGACCAGCAGCAACCAATGCTTTACCAGCTTCGTTACCTTCAAACTTAGCGAAGTTCTTGATGAAACGAGCAGACAGGTCTTTTGCTTTTTCTTCCCATTTGCAAGCACATTCGTAAGTGTCGCGTGGGTCAAGAATTTTAGGATCAACTCCCGGAAGTTCAGTAGGAACAACAAAGTCGAAGAAAGGAATAACCTTAGTAGGAGCTTTGTCGATAGAACCGTCAAGGATAGCATCGATGATACCACGAGTATCTTTGATAGAAATACGTTTGCCAGAACCGTTCCAACCTGTGTTAACCAAGTAAGCCTTAGCACCAGATTTTTCCATCTTCTTCACCAGTTCTTCAGCATATTTTGTTGGGTGCAATGACAAGAAAGCAGCACCGAAACAAGCAGAGAATGTAGGAGTCGGTTCAGTGATACCACGTTCTGTACCTGCCAATTTAGCTGTAAATCCAGACAAGAAGTAATATTTAGTTTGTTCAGCGTTCAGGATAGATACCGGAGGCAATACACCGAATGCGTCAGCTGACAAGAAGATAACTTGTTTTGCAGCCGGGCCTTTAGATACCGGTTTAACGATGTTTTCGATGTGATAGATCGGGTAAGAAACACGAGTGTTTTCTGTAACTGACTTATCAGCGAAATCGATTTTACCGTTAGCATCAACAGTAACGTTTTCAAGAAGAGCATCACGTTTGATGGCGTTGTAGATATCCGGTTCGCTGTCTTTATCCAAGTTGATAACCTTAGCGTAGCAACCACCTTCGAAGTTGAATACACCTTCGTCGTCCCATCCGTGTTCGTCGTCACCAATCAACAGACGTTTCGGGTCAGTAGACAAAGTTGTTTTACCTGTACCAGACAGACCGAAGAAAATAGCTGTGTTTTTACCTTCTTTGTCTGTGTTAGCAGAGCAGTGCATAGAAGCCATACCGTTCAATGGGAGCAAGTAGTTCATGTAAGAGAACATACCTTTCTTCATTTCACCACCGTACCAGGTGTTCAGGATAACCTGAATCTTTTCTGTAAGGTTGAATACAACTGCAGTTTCTGAGTTCAGACCCAGTTCTTTATAGTTTTCAACTTTAGCCTTAGAAGCGTTCATGATAACGAAATCAGGTTCACCGAAGTTAGCCAGTTCTTCAGCTGTCGGACGGATGAACATGTTTGTTACGAAATGAGCCTGCCAAGCAACTTCCATGATGAAACGCAGTTTCAGACGAGAGTTAGGGTTAGCACCGCAGAATGCATCAACAACAAACAATCTTTTGTTAGAAAGTTCTTTAGTTGCCAATTCTTTAACGGCTTTCCAGCATTTTTCATCTACTGGTTTGTTATCGTTTTTGTATTCGTCAGAAGTCCACCATACTGTGTTTTCGCTGGTAGCATCTTTAACGAAGAATTTATCTTTAGGAGAACGACCTGTGTATACACCTGTCATTACGTTTACAGCACCCAGTTCTGTTTTCTGGCCTTTTTCAAAACCTTCCAAACCCGGTTTGGTTTCTTCAGCGAACAATACATCGTAAGACGGGTTGTGTAAAATCTCTGTTACACCTGTAATACCGTACTTGCTTAAATCTAAATTTGCCATTTTCTTTTGAATTAATTTAAATTGGTATTTTGTTTTATTATCTCATTCTGGCATTTAAGGGAAAGGATGTTTTTAAACATCTCCTTGTAAATCGGCTACAAAAGTAGTATTTTCTTTGGAAAGAAATAACGTATTAGAGAAATTTTTCCCTAATCGAATCTCTTTTATATATTACTAACAATATCTGCTAACTGAATGTTGCAATTTGAAAGATTATCATTTACTTTGCATCGTATAAATTCTGAATAAATAAAGGCTAATAAAATGAAGATAATTGATTTTAGTGAAACAAATTCTATTCTGAATCAGTATGTATCAGAAATAAGGAATATAGAAGTTCAAAATGACCGTCTGCGTTTTCGTCGTAACATTGAGCGGATAGGTGAGATTATGGCTTATGAAATGAGTAAGACGTTTGCTTATTCTGTAAAGGAGATTCAGACTCCTTTGGGGATTTCACCGGTCAGTACACCGGATAGTCAGTTGGTAATCAGTACTATTCTTCGTGCCGGGTTGCCATTTCACCAGGGCTTTCTGAGCTATTTTGACTATGCAGAAAATGCCTTCGTTTCGGCATATCGTAAGTATAAGGATACATTGAAATTTGATATACATATTGAGTATATTGCTTCACCACGTATCGATGGAAAAACTTTGATAATTACTGATCCGATGCTTGCGACGGGAAGCAGTATGGAGCTTAGTTATCAGGCTATGCTTACTAAAGGGCATCCGGCAGAAATTCATGTAGCTTCTATTATTGCCAGCAGGCAGGCGGTGGAACATATTGCTTCGATATTTCCGGAAGATAAAACGACTATTTGGTGTGCAGCTATTGATCCGGAGATTAACGAGCATTCGTATATTGTTCCGGGATTAGGTGATGCCGGTGATCTGGCTTACGGAGAAAAAGAATAGGAGAGCTGTGAATCATTATTCTTCTCAATATATATGAAACAACTTTCTCAATGCATATGAAACAGTGTTCTCAATGTATTGAGAATTTTTTCTCAAAGCTTTGAGAAAAGACTCTCAAAGGGTTGAAACAGATAGACCCTCTAAAGCCAATAAGAAGTATATAAAGCAGAGGATGTTTATATAGAATGCTGAAGGGGTGATAAGAAAAAAGAGGTCGCACTGTAACCGTCTTAGGTAAGTGCAACCTCTTTTCTGTTTGTATATAGTAATTATTTTACTTCCCAGGTATCGTTGGTCATAAGTAGTTCGTTGAAATTGTGATATTTCTTCTTACCTTTTACTTCCTCGATCTGCTCTACTACGGCATCATTGTAAGTAGGAGCTTCCACATCGCGAATTACACCTAAAGCAATCGGGAACTCGGGACCTTCCATCAGTGCAAGTTTCAGTTGCAGTGTGTTGTCTGCGCAGTGGGCATCGTGTATCAGAATATCTTTCTCTGTGATACCATTTTCTCCCAGCTTTACTACTTTCAATCCGAAACCTTGCTGCATTAACCCAAACTCTTTGTTTTCACCAAAGATCATCGGTTTGCCATGCTCCAGATAGATTGCATTTTTAGCGCGTCCTTCTTTGGTAGCAACGCTCTCGTGGGTACCGTCGTTGAAGATAACGCAGTTTTGCAGTACTTCTACGACAGAAGCGCCTTTATGGTTGGCTGCTGCTTTCAGTACCTCTACAGAAGCGGCACCATCAACAGCTATACAACGGGCAAAGAAGCGTCCACGTGCTCCAAAACAAAGCTCTGCAGGGTGGAAAGGATCTTCTACTGTTCCGTAAGGAGATGATTTACTGACAAATCCACGTTCCGAAGTCGGAGAATATTGCCCTTTAGTCAGTCCATAAATACGATTGTTTAGCAGAATCATATTCAGGTCTATATTACGACGAACGGCGTGGATAAAATGATTACCACCGATAGCCAGTCCGTCACCATCACCGGATATCTGCCAGATAGTCAAGTCGGGATTAGCAACTTTGGCACCTGTAGCTACGGCGGCAGCACGTCCATGGATGGTGTGGAAGCCGTAGGTGTTTACGTAATAAGGCAGACGGGAGGAGCAGCCGATACCGGAGATTACTGCGATATTGTGCGGAGCAACTCCCAAGTCGGCCATTGCTTTATGCAGAGAGTTCAGGAAAGCATGGTCACCACATCCCGGGCACCAACGGGGCTGACCTGATTTATAATCTTTTGCTGTATATACTGTTTCGCTCATCTCTTATTCCTCCAATAATTTAGTGAATGCATCTACAAGTTCTCTCGTAACGAAAGGTTGCCCCTTCACCTGGTTGAATTGGCTGACATTCAGTCCGGGCACTTTCATTCGCAGGTATCCGGCAAATTGCCCCAGGTTCTGTTCGGCTACTATAATCTTTTTGTATTTCTTCAGTACGTCGGCTGTGTTCTTGGGTAACGGATTGATGTACTGGAAATGAGCAAGGGCTACTTTCTTACCGTTCTTACGCATATGTTCTACAGCCGAATAGAGATGTCCGTATGTTCCACCCCATCCTACTACCAGTAGGTCAGCATCTGCATCACCTTGTACTTCGAGTTCAGGAATACTATCGGCAATCTTATCTACTTTGGCTTGGCGTAACAACGTCATCTTATGGTGATTCTCAGGTTCAGTAGAGATCACTCCTGTTTCGTTGCTTTTTTCCAGTCCGCCGATACGGTGCATAAATCCTTCTGTTCCCGGAACAGCCCAGTAACGTGTACCGGTCTTCTCGTTGCGTTGGAACGGAGTCCATGTTTCCGCCATGTCCGGAGTGACGTATGGAGGATTAATAGCCGGGTATTCTTCCAGATTAGGTAACTTCCAGGCAGCAGAACCATTGGCGATGAAAGCATCAGTCAGCAATACTACCGGAGTCATGTGTTCCAGGGCTATCTTGGCTGCCATATAAGCAGCATCAAAGCAATTGGTAGGTGAAATAGCGGCAATAACAGGCATCGGGCTTTCGCCATTACGGCCGTAAAGCGCTTGTAACAGGTCGGTTTGTTCCGATTTAGTAGGAAGCCCAGTCGAAGGACCGCCACGTTGTACATTGACTATTACCAACGGAAGTTCGGCAATGACAGCGAGGTTCATCGCTTCGCTTTTTAAGCATACACCCGGTCCGGAAGTAGTAGTAACAGCGAGGTCGCCTGCAAAAGCAGCTCCTACGGCTGAAGCACATCCGGCAATTTCGTCTTCACACTGTACTGTTTTTACACCCAGTGATTTATGTTTTGAAAGCTCGTGTAGAATGTCTGTAGCCGGAGTAATAGGATAAGAACCCAGGTAGAGTTCCAGTCCTGCTTTCTCAGCAGCGGCAATCAGACCATATGAAGTGGCTTTGTTACCATTAATATCGGTATAGAGTCCTTTTGCTTTCGGACTTTTACTTTCTATTTTATAAGTAGAGGTAGAAGCATGGGTATTGGCGCCGTAATTATAACCGTCGTTCAATACTTTTATATTTGCTGTGGCAATCTCGGGCTTTTTAGCAAACTTCTGGCGAAGCATGTTTTCTGCAGCTTCGAGGTTACGGTTGAAGAGCCAGCAAACCAGTCCCAGTGCAAACATGTTTTTGCAACGGAGTATAGCTTTGTTATCCAGTCCGGAATCTTTCAGACTCTCTTTGCACATAGATGAAATAGGTACTTCAAGTACTTCTTGCTTAACACCTAATTCTTCAAACGGGTTATCTGTTGTGAATTTTGCTTTTTCCAGATCTTTTGCTCCAAAAGAATCGGAATCAGTGATGATCAATCCTTGCGGTTTACAGAACTTAATCTGTGTTTTCAGTGCTGCGGGGTTCATTGCAACCAATACGTTGCAGCGGTCGCCCGGAGTAAATATCTTACTTGCTCCAATATGTACCTGGAAGCCGGATACACCCGTTAATGACCCTTGCGGGGCACGGATATCTGCCGGATAGTCAGGGAATGTACAGATGTCATTTCCTACTGTTGCCGACACGTTCGAGAAGATGTTGCCGGCCAATTGCATACCGTCGCCGGAATCGCCGGAGAAGCGCACTACCACTTGCTCCAATTCTTTAACCATCATTTCGTCTGCCATAATTTTACTTACTATATTTAATTTTAGGATCGACTTTCTTCGTTTTGCATAAATATAACCCCTTTTTAAGTGGTTTGTGTATATTCATTTATTGTGCAGAAGGTTTCGCAAAGGTCGTAAAGTTAAACGACTTAGCAAAATCTTTTTCTGTTTATCTGTAGCCTCCTGTCAAAAGAATTATGTTATGGGGCTATTTTGGTATTTAGAGTAAGCAAAATGCGCTGTTCTGTGTCTTGTTTGTGTTTTAAATGATTGCATATTGTTATTGCTCTTTTATGCTGAAAATGACGAAATGTTGCAGTTTTTATGCAAAATACAATCTATCTGTTAGTTTTTAGGGTGTATTATCTTGCAATGATGAGAATATTCTTGTTCTTTACTGACTCTATTTTATAGTATATTTTATGACTGCCTTATTATTGTTCGGATACTCTATAAATCTGTATGTTCTGTCTTGTTAAATCAAGAGAATACGTTATCTTTGCAACCGAAATCTAAAAGGAGGTCCTGTAGTTCAACGGATAGAATAGAAGTTTCCTAAACTTTAGATAGGGGTTCGATTCCCCTCGGGACTACTTTCAGAGAAGCAATTATCTTACAATGGATAATTGCTTTTTTATTTTTAAATACAGTGTGAATAGAGTATTATGATAGAATGAACAAATTTTAGATAATATGCAGTAATTTGTATGAAACGTGATTGATTGTTTGACAATTGATTGCGTTTTGTTTTTTTGTATTATTTTTGTGCCTGCCATGAAATGTGTTTTATATCTATACTTTAAGAAAACCAGGAACATGATGTACCGACTTATATTTTATTTGTTCTTTTTGTGCAGTTCATTAGCTGTGAATGCAAATTCCACTTATTTTGCTCATGAGCGTTTTGAAAAATTCGGGATACAGGATGGACTTTCCAGTAGTAAGGTCTTTGATATAAAACAAGATAAGGATGGGTATATCTGGTGTGCTACGGATGAAGGATTTTGCCGTTTTGACGGGATTGACTTTAAAAGTTACAAATGGTCATTGGGTAATTCTTTAGATTTTACCAATCAGCAGTCTCTTAAAATATGCTGTGATAAAAGCTGTATCTATGTCGGCACAAACTTTGGTCTGTTAATGTATGATGTAGAGACAGACACCTATAAAATTCTAAAAAATAATACGCTTCAGCCGGGGAGGGATCTATATTCTGTCCGTTCGATAATAAAGAGAAAAGAAGGAGGTTTGTGGATAGGTACCTATGGAGACGGAGTCTACTCCTTTGATCCTGAAACCGGTTCTTTCAATCGTTTTTATTATCAAGCTTCGGATGACCGTGTCTTGAGTTTATATGAATCGAATGATGGACTACTATATGTAGGTACACATTTCGGTGGGCTGGATGTTATTCATTTGAATACACGTTCAGTAACCAATTATAGCGTACAAAATCATAATTTTCCGGATAGCCAGGTGGAAGCTATTTCTCAGGATTCTTATGGAAATATCTGGATTGGAACCTGGAAAGGACTGCTACGCTTTGTAAAAGGGAAGAAAGAGCCGGAATTGATAGAATTGGATGAATTGAAAGATGCGAAAGTAAATTGTATAGAAGAGAATAGATTAGGGCAGCTATGGATTGGCACAGAATATTTTCTATGCTCCATTAAATTGAAAACGGGTGGAGAGGAAATAAAGAAAACAGATATCAAATTCTATTATGAATCGGAGACGGAAACAGGGTTGTCTTATAAAACAATCAGGTGTGTGTTGAGTGATAAGAATGATAATTTATGGATTGGTACCTATGGTGGTGGAGTGAATTTTGTGAATCAGCATAAACAGAAGTTCAATTATATCACAAGTGATATTCTTCTGACAAACAGCCTGTCCTATAAACATGTTTCTTCTTTTAGTGAAGACAGGTATGGTAACCTTTGGATCACTACTGATGGTGGGGGCATTAATTATTGGGATATCGGAAATAATACATTCAAGGAGATCACTGCTAAGACGGACGGATATAATTTAAGTGATGATGCAACTCTATGTTCATTGATTGATTCGGACAATGATCTTTGGGTCGGAACTTATAATTGTGTTTTGAATAGGATGAAAGATGGAACAAAGAGGTTCATTCATTATACATATCAGAAAGATAATTCTAGTTCACTTTTACATAGTGACTTGAGTTGTTTGTACGAAGATTCCAAAAAGAATATCTGGGTAGGACAGCGTGCCGGACTGTCTTATTTTGATAAGAAAAATAGCTCTTTCCATATCGTAGAACCATTGAGATGGAGTCCTGTAACTGCACTTCAGGAATATAAAAATGAATTGATCGTCGGAACTTTTGGCGGTTTGTATAAGTATGATTATGAGACTGGAAATGTCGAACCGTTTAGTTCTAAATTAAAGAATGTACAGGTTAATTCTTTTCTGTTTGATAAACATGGAAACATGTGGATTGGTACAGAAGGACAGGGCTTATGGGAGTATACCGTAAAGACCGATTCTCTGACGATATACGGACAAGCAAATGGGCTGAACAGTTCTATTGTGCGGGAGTTAATCTTGGTGGGTGATGAACTGTGGATGGGAACAAATAAAGACATTGTGAAGATATCTACGGAAACAAAAGAGATCGATTCTTATAGTGCATCTGATGGAGTTCAGCCAGGAAGTTTTTTAAAGAATTCGGGATTAATGATGAAATCGGGAATGATTGCTTTGGGTGGTACGGAAGGGATGAATATTTTTGATCCTTCTGTTATTATGAAAGATAAAACTCCGGTTTCGGTTGTTTTTACTGATTTTTTGTTATTCAATCAGCATGTTGCAATCAGGAGTGAACAGAATCCGGATTCACCTTTGGTCAAAAATATAAATTCTACTGATAGAATAGAGCTGAACTATGATGAGTCAGTTTTTACTATAGAGTATTTGGGGATTAATTATTCCTCTCCGGAACGTATTCAGTATGCCTATTTTTTGAAAGGTGCAGATACGGAGTGGAATAAAGTTGGTACTATGCGTTCTGTTACCTATCGGAATTTGAAGCCTGGTAATTACTGTTTTATGGTAATGGCATCTTCGCCTTCTGGAAATTTTAATGAAGATAATGTACGTACTTTGTATATTCTGGTAAAACCACCTTTCTGGCAAACATGGTGGGCTTATATCATTTATTTTGTTTTATTATTGGGTCTTTTATATCTGTGCTGGAATATTGCTATGATGAAAATCAGAGTCCGAGATAAGATAAATTATGAACGATTGGAGAAACAGAAACAAAAAGAGTTATATCAGGCCAAATTACAGTTCTTTACAAATGCTTCGCATGAGTTGAAGAATCCACTCACTTTGATTCTGGCACCACTGGAGAAATTATTATTAGGAGAGACAGATAGTAAGAAGAGGTATTTACTGTCTCTTATAAAAAGAAACACGATGCGGGTGATCAAGAACGTGAATGAAGTAATTGATATCCGTAAGATAGATTATGGGCAACTAAAACTTAAGGTAAAGGAGATAGATGTAGTCTCTTTTTTTAAAGAAATAACTGATACATTTGAAGGAGTAGTGGAAGACAAAAACATCAATTTTGTTTTTAATACAAGTGCAGATCGGTTGATTGGCTGGGTTTCTCCTAAATTTATGGACAAGATTGTGTATAACATTCTGTCTAACGCTTTTAAATATGTGAAAGATTATGATGAGATTGTGATGAATGTCTTTGTAGAACGGACTGATATAGGTAATTTGTTGCATATTGAAATATCGGATACAGGTATTGGCATTGATAAAAAGGACTTGAAAAAGATATTCGATTGCTTCTATCAGGTGGAATTGAATGATAAAAATATTGTGTATCCGGGTTCGGGTATTGGACTGTATCTGGTAAAATCTTTGGTAGATTTACATAAAGGGCATATTTCTGTTGAGAGTGAATTGAATGTTGGTTCCAGGTTTGCAATTGTTATTCCATTTGATAAAGCAAGTTATTCCAAAGAGGAGATAGCTGATACTGATAAGAAAGACGAGTCTTATGTTACGTTCGTTAAAGAACCATTGCAGGAAAATACAGAGATAATTGAGGAAAAAACAGAAGAGAAGAATGTTAAAAAATATAAGATTCTTGTTGTAGATGATGAGGCTGAGATTCGTGATTTTCTTGCTCTGGAATTACGTGAAGAATACGAAGTATATACAGCAGCAGATGGGGTGGAAGGATGTGAAAGTGCATTGAGTTTTATTCCGGATTTGATTATCAGTGACATTATCATGCCGAATATGGATGGTATAGAACTTTGTGGGAAAATAAAATCAAATATAAACACGTCTCATATTCCAATTATTCTGTTGACGGCTAAAGAAACCCATGAGGATAGGCTGGTTGGGTTGGAAGTGGGAGCGAATTCTTATATACCCAAGCCGTTTGATATCCGGCATCTTCGGATTCGCATCGAACAACTGATCAAATATCAGGAGGTTGTTAAAGAGAAATTTATGAAAAAAGTGTCTCTTGTATCCGGTGAGGAGCCGGATGCAGGAACAGCACCTGCGGCATCCAATGATGATATTCTGATACAAAAGATTATAAATTATATCAATGAAAATATTTCTGATCCTGATATAAAAGGAGAGAGTATTGCCAATCATGTGGGGATGAGCCGGATGAATCTTCACCGGAAACTGAAAGCGTTAGTTGGGCTTTCTTCCGGAGATTTTATCAGAACGGTTCGGTTGGAGAATGCGAAGAAGGAGTTACTGAATACAAATAAAACAATTACGGAGATTACTTATGATCTGGGTTTTTCTTCCCCTTCTTATTTTTATATTTGTTTTGTGAAGAAATTTGGTGTATCTCCTACTGAATTTAGGGGGCAGCATGAATCTCCAGTATAAGAGTAAGATCTTCAACATCCTGTTGCAGGCTATTCTGAGCGGGATGTTACAGCATATATACAGTATGTTACAGTAGCTAATCTTTTATAGTTGGATATGTTCTATGTTTGCAGAAAATAAATCTGAAAACATGGGAAATTACACTATTGGAGTAGATATTGGAGGGAGTCATATCTCCTCTTGCCTAGTTAACTTGCAGGATAAATCGATCTTGGAAGAGTCTATAAAATCTCAAAAAATCAATAGTCAGGATTCTGCTCAAAGGATTCTGGAACAATGGGTATGCTGTCTGAAGTCCACCATCTCTTCAATAAATGAAACTCCTGTAGGAATTGGATTTTCTTTCCCAGGACCTTTTGACTATGAAAAAGGAGTGTCGTTGGTTGAAGGAGTCAATAAGTTTGATAAACTGTTTGGATTGGACTTAACCTCTTCACTTATCTCCCGGTTCCGGAGGATGAAAATAAGCAATTTCAGGTATGTGAATGATGCCGGAGCATTTGCCATAGGTGAAGCTTTTGCCGGAGTGGTGAAGAATCATAAGCGAGTGATGGCTCTCACATTGGGTACCGGACTGGGTTCCGGGTTTGTGGTAAACGGACAATTAATAACGACGGGAGAGTCTGTTCCGCCCAATGGATGGGTCTATAATCTAACGTTTGAAGATACTATAGCTGATAATTCTTTTTCTACACGTTGGTTTTGTAACCGATATGAAGCATTGACAGGGATGCGGATTGAAGGAGTACGTGAAATTGCAGAAAAGATTGGTACTGATATTTACAGTAAGCAGGTGTTTGAGGAGTATGGCTATCGTTTGGGGAGTTTTATTATTCCTGTTTACACTAGATTTAAAGGGGATATCATTGTTTTGGGAGGTAATATCTCAAAAGCTTATCCTCTTTTCAAAGAATCTTTATTGCAAAGAATTCGGGAAGAAGGGCTGGATATGCCCATATCAGTCTCTTCGTTACAAGATAATGCGGCAATGCTTGGTGCTGGTCTTCTTTTTATTTGAAAAATAACTTTTAAAATATGACAAATATGAAATCATTGAGAAAAACATCTCAGATTCTGCTTCCTATGCAGAAAGAGAAAAACCTGACGGCGGGTAGTTATGATATATATCCTGTTCATTCAATAGCAGAAAATCAAATTTTTGTAGGTTACCGGAAACTTGCCGAAGCAATTCGTAACGAACGGAATGTGATTATAGACGGATACGCAGGAATCTTTTTTGATGAAATAAAAACTCGTCTGAATGAGGTTTTAGCTGAGTTGGATGTAGAAGTAACCTGGTGGAATATAGATGCCGCCCTAAAAACGGAAGAAGAGATTAATGATTTGGTTACACCCTATTTGGGAGGTGACGATCCTATTTTCGGAAAACGTTGTGACCTGGAGCTAAAAGATCTTTTCTGTATTGGAAAATTGTCTAAAATTCACCCCGATTCATCTGCTTCCCTGAATATACTTATAGGTTGTGGGGCAGCTTTAGCCGGTTGGAAAGGGAAATTGATTTATATTGATATACCTAAGAATGAAATTCAATTTAGGGCACGTGCCGGGAAAGTGACAAATTTAGGGGTAACAAAGGTCGTGGCTCCCAAAGTAATGTATAAACGTTTCTATTTCGTAGACTGGGTACTTCTTAATAAACATAAAAAAAATATTTTCCCGGATATTGATGTGATGGTTGACGGACAACATTTGGATACTATCACCTGGATGCAAGGAAATACTTTAAGAGAAGGATTGAAAGTGATGGGACAGGCTGGTTTTCGTGTTCGTCCCTGGTTTGAACCGGGTGCCTGGGGAGGGCAGTGGATAAAGGAACATATAGAAGGGCTGGAAAAGGAAGTACCTAATTATGCCTGGTCTTTTGAGCTGATTGTGCCGGAGAATGGTTTGTTGTTTGAGAGTTCCGGGAATATGTTGGAGGTATCGTTTGATTCTTTAATGTATGTAGCCGGAGAGAATGTGGTTGGTACAGACTGCTACAATGAATATGGCGATGAGTTTCCGATACGGATGGACTATCTGGATAATTTTGATGGTGGGAATCTCTCTATACAATGTCATCCCAGAAAAGAGTACATACAAAAAAACTTCGGGGAGGTACTAACTCAGGAAGAAACTTATTATATTACAGACTGTAAAGATAATGCCGTGGTTTATCTGGGTTTTCAGGATAATATTGAGCCGGCCGAGTTTGAGAAGGCACTTACAAAAAGCTTTGTTGAAAATACTCCATTGGAAGTTGATCGTTATGTGCAATCATTACCTGCAAAGAAACACGAACTGTTTTTGATACCTCCCGGCACTTTACATAGTTCCGGCCGCAACAATCTAGTTCTTGAAATAAGTACTACTCCCTATATTTTTACATTTAAAATGTATGATTGGCTGGCGCTTGACTTAGATGGTACTCCTCGTCCTTTAAATATAAAAAGGGGGATGGAGAATTTATATTTCGACCGTTGTGGAGAGAAAGTACGGAATGAACACGTTTCTAAGCCTGCCTTATTGGAGAAAGGAAAAGACTGGGAATTATATCATCTTCCTACACATCCAAATCACTCTTATGATGTACATCGTGTACATTTCAAATCGGAAGTAACATTGAATACAGCGGGTAAGTGCCATGTATTAAATCTGGTGGAAGGCGACTTTATCTATATTGAGATCTCCGGACAAAAGAGAGTACGGTTGAACTATGCTGAAACATATGTGATTTCTGCTGCTGCCGGAGATTATAAACTGAGCTGCGGTTCTCAGCGTGAGGCAATGGTGGTAAAAGCATTTATGAAGTAATAGGGCAGGGGGAAATAGTATGAAACGTACGCAGGTAATAGCATTACTACCAGTTTTGACCAGTTTTTTTGTGATGGGGTTTTGTGATCTTGTGGGGATAGCATCCAACTATATGCAATCTGATTTTTCTTTGTCTGAAACCCAAAAGAACTTTTTACCTTCAATGGTTTTTATCTGGTTTTTTGTGTTTTCGGTTCCGTTTGGTGCCTTTATGAATCGGGTGGGTAGAAAAAACACAGTTCTGATTAGTCTGGGTTTTACAGCTTTAGCCATGCTATTGCCATTGTTGGATTATTCGTATGTATCTTGCCTGACTGCGTTTGCATTGCTGGGTATTGGGAATACAATTTTGCAAGTTTCATTGAATCCGTTATTAATGAATATTGTGGATGAAAATAAATTGGCCAGCAGTTTAACTGCAGGTCAATTTATTAAAGCCATATCCTCTTTTGCCGGACCTATTGTTGCCGTTTGGGCGGCTGGCTTTTGGGGAAACTGGATTTATATGTTTTCCGTTTTTGCTCTGATAACACTTATTGTTGGTTGTTGGTTGCTATGTACACCTGTCCCTAAAGAGGTCACGAAGAATACGATTTGGTCATTAAAACCCTATCTGACCTTATTGAAAGATAAAACGATCCTTTTGTTGTTTCTTGGAATCGTTTTCATTGTGGGAGTAGATGTCGGCCTGAATGTAATGATACCTGGTTTCTTAATGGAGCGCTGTGGTATGGAGTTAAGTGAAGCCGGTTATGGTATTAGCCTATATTTCGTATTTCGTACCATTGGTGCCTTTCTTGGAACATTTATATTGGCACGCTTTTCCGCTATAAAGTTTCTTCGGCTTAGTATGATTATCACGCTATGCGTATTTGTTTTTATGCTTTTTGTGTCCGAAAGTCAGATGCTTCTGGCTATTATAGCTATTGTTGGCTTCTTTTGTGCAAATGTGTTTAGTATCATTTTCTCAAAGGCGTTACAACTCTATCCCGGTAGTGCCAATGAACTTTCCGGATTGATGATTATGGGAATATCGGGTGGGGCGGTTGTACCACCATTGATGGCGGTCTTTTCTCAATGGACTGGTAGTTTTAACGGTTCATTGGCGATAATCGGACTTTGTATTGCTTATTTGCTTTACTGTTCTTTTGTACTGAGAACCGAAAATAGAAGTATTGACTGATTTTCAGACAAATGTTACAACGAATAGAAGAGTTGTTACCAGAGTGATTTATAGAAAAACACATTCTGCATACTTTTGTGACATGTAAAAATCTTATTATTATGAAAATAAAAAAAATCCCACTGTTGTGTGTCTTATTCATTTCTTTTTTGGGAATTGCCTGTGATAAGGATGATAACATTGATTTATCCGGCTCCTGGCAATTGATTTCGCAAACCTGGAACGGCGAAGAGCAGGAACTTGATGAATGTGCGAAAGGCAAATTATTGTATTTTGCAGAAAAAAATGTTTGCTATCTCTATCTACCCTGTGAACAGAAGGATTTAAGAACCGCCTGGAATTATGACGGTGACAATCGAATTCTGAATATTTCGGACTTATTACCGATAACTTTTTATGTAGAAGAACGGTCTGATAACAGATTAGTTTTAAAACATTACACCTATTCTGCAACCGGACAACTGGATACTTATATAGAGACTTATAAAGCAGTCGAAACTGTATTGGAAGATGGTAAACTGAGGCTGAAAGAATCATATTAATAAAATATTAAGATACTATGAATAAATATCTGTTAGGTTTAGTATTTCTACTGTTCATCTTTTCTTCTTGTTCGAAAGATGAGGATTTTGCAAATGAATTGCCGGGATATTGGAAACAAGTTGCGGCTTATGACGACGGAGAACTATGCAGTACTGATAAAGAAAATAACCTTTCTATCCTGTTTGAGGCAAATGGAGTGTATCGAATGTTTGATCCTTGTGCTGAAAAAGAACATGCCGGGACATGGCTTGTGACCGATGAGGATTGGTTAACAATGTCCATGGATAAAATTGCAGGTAAAAATACCTCTGATGGTTCGTACCGTTATACTCCGGTCACGGTCCGTTTTACAATTATCCGATTGGACGGAGATGAAATGGAACTTCGTATAAAGACTTTCCTGGGAGAACGAAAGAAGACAGTTATGTTCTCACAAATGGAACAGGATTCTCAACCGGCTACCCCCGAAGAAGCCTTGGAACTGGATACCAAAAATAAAGAACTGCATACCTATACTTATCAGTTTAGAAGAATTCATTAAAATATAATATTATGAAAGGATATGCTATAACGCTTTTATTATTCTTTTTTTCGTGTGCAATATCGGCACAGGACCTGGTAGTGAAAGGGATAGTATTAGATAAGAATACTGGAGAACCACTGATCGGTGCTACCATTTTGGTGAAAGATACTTCTATTGGTGTTGTTACTGATCTGGATGGTAACTTCACTTTGAAGTTACCTAAAAAAAATGTACAATTAGTAATTAGTTATATAGGTTATGAGGCTCAAACTATTACCCCACAATTCGGAAAGAAGATTAAAATTGAAATGGGAGGGGATTCGGCTGTGGCTTTAGATGAAGTAGTGGTGGTGGCTTTTGGTACTCAGAAGAAAGAATCGATGGTAGGTTCCATTTCTACGGTAAAAAGTAAAACGCTTACCACAGTTCCTGCTTCCAACCTAACACAATCGCTTGCCGGTAAAGCTTCCGGTGTGACGATTGTACAGAGTTCCGGCGAGATTGGTCGTGATGAAGCGGATATATATATACGTGGAAAAGCGACATTTGCCAATGAAAATACAAAGCCGCTTATCGTAGTGGACGGTATTATACGTGAAAGTTTTGCACAGATTGACCCAAACGAAATTGAAAGTATAAATATCCTGAAGGATGCCTCGGCTACTGCCGTTTACGGTGTGAAAGGAGCGAATGGTGTTATTATTGTTACTACTAAAAGAGGAGTAGCCGGTAAACCGGAAGTTTCGATTACATCGCAGGTTGCTGTGAATGTTCCTATACGTTTGTATAAGCCTTTGGATGCTTACCGTTCGGCATTATTGCGTAATGAGATGCTGAATAATGGTGGGCAGCAGGCTGAATACAGCTCAACCGATCTTATGAAGTACCGGACAAAGGTATCTCCATATACTCATCCTGATGTAGATTGGATGGATGAGATTATGAAGTCCGGTTCTGTTCAGCAGCAGTACAATGTGAATGTACGTGGCGGAACAAAATCAATGCGTTATTTCGTTTCCGGTGGATTCTTTAATCAGAACTCTCCGTTTAAGGGAGATGATATAACCAATTACAATCGTTATAATTTTCGTTCGAATCTGGACTTTGATATTACAAAGGATTTAAGTGCATCCATTAATATTGGTGCTCGTATCGAAGACAGGCATTACCCCACTTCCATGCAATATAGTAGCTGGGATATCTATCATGCCGCTATTGCTAATTCCGGGCGTAAATATCCTGCTTTCAATATGGATGGTTCTTACGGAGGCGATAAAGATTACTCAAATATACACGCTTTGATCCGTGATTCCGGAGAATTTAAAGAAAATCGGAATGTGCTGGAAGCCGGTCTGAACGTCACTTATAAATTGAACTGGCTTCTCCCGGGACTTGCCGTCAGAGGACAAGTGGCTTATGATGACGACAGTAAACATGGTAAAATCTATCGGAAGAATGTAGCTCTTTATCAATATCTTTATGCTACGGACAGCTACATTATGCATGGAGAAAATCGGCCGTTACGCTGGGACTGGCAGTATGTGGATAACTTTCGGAAGATTTATCTGGAGGGAGGGTTGACCTACGATCGTGAATTTGGAAAACATAATGTAAGTGCATTGTTTCTTTTCAACAGGCTTTCTCATGGAAATAATGTCGATTTACCTTATGCCAGTCAAGGTATGGTCGGACGGTTTGTATATGGGTACGATACACGCTATCTTGCCGAGGTTAACTTTGGCTATAATGGGTCTGAAAATTTTGCCAAAGGAAAAAGATATGGTTTGTTCCCTTCGTTTGCCCTGGGTTGGGTTATCTCAAACGAGCCTTTCTATAAAGAGTCGGGCATGAGCAAGATTGTCAATAGTTTAAAAATCAGAGGCTCTCTCGGATGGGTTGGCAATGATCGGGTTTGGGCGTACGACCCGGTAGCCAATTCCAGTGCGGAAGCACGTTTCATTTATCTTCAGCAGTATGAGTATGTAAACGTTAGCAACACAGACAATACATATATTTTTGGTATCGGTGATAACCGTATAGAAGGCGTACGTCAAGGGCGTGTTGCCAACAAAGATGTTTCCTGGGAAAAATCCAGAAAACTTAATATCGGTTTGGAAGCCGGACTGTTCAACAACGCATTGACGTTTAATATCGATTATTTTCATGAAAGAAGATCGGATATTCTGACTCAGGTACAGACTATGCCGGCATTTGTAGGAACTACTTTCTCTCCGGCTAATCTCGGTATTGTGCAGAATCAGGGCGTAGAGTTGGAGGTAAATCACAGTAAGTTTATTGGTGAGGATTTCTCGTATTCTATCAAGGGAAACATGAGTTTTGCACGGAATAAAGTCATCAATATGGGGACTCCTCTTGGAGTTTTACCTTATCAACGGGCAGAAGGATATCCCATTGATACACCTCTTAAGCTGATTACTCTGGGTTATTTTCAGGATTACAACGATATTGAAAGAAGTCCTTCCCAGTTGGCTCTGGAAGGAAATACGGAGGTACATCCGGGCGATTTGAAGTACAAGGATATCAATGGAGACGGTGTGATTGATCGTGCTGATTTCGTAAGAACCGGTTATCCTTTGGTTCCCGAAATTCAATATGGTATCAATCTTTCATTGTCTTACAAAGGGTTCGATGTCGGAGTTCTGTTTCAGGGTTCTACCCATGTTTCTTTTGATAAAAACTGGGAAGCTATGTGGGCATTCTCTAACGGAGATAATGTGTATGACAAACATTGGTCCTATTGGACGCCCGAAATGGGAGATGGTAATGCCAAGTATACTCAGTTGTACGGTAAATACCAGAATAATGAAGCCGGAGCCGATTATACATTATCCGACGGAAGTTACATTCGTTTGAAAAATCTGGATGTCGGTTATACTATTCCCAAGAAGCTGACCGAGAAAATTTTCATTAAGAATGTCCGGATTTATTTTTCCGCACTTAACCTGGTTACTTGGGCTAAAGAACCTTATCTCGATCCGGATAATCGAAATAACAGAGCTGGTAATATGCCACCGATGAAAGCTTACAATTTTGGTTTAAATATTAATTTCTAGGGTATTATGAGAACATATAAAATATTCTTCTGTCTGCTGGCCATTTTCTTTTACGGATGTGATGATTATTTGGACAGAGCACCAGACCTTAATCTGGATGAAAACAAAATATTTAGTAATTACGAAACTGCCTATAAGTTCCAAGCTGATATTTATACCAACCTTCAGAAAGGATTTAATGTACTTGGAAGCTTCGATCCCGCTCCCATAGCCTGCGCTACGGATGAAGCCGAATCTCGTTTTGGTTGGAATACCAGTAATTCGTTTAATGTCGGTTCCTACGATGACGTGGATAATTGCATTTCCCGCAATTATGAGGGAATACGTAAAGCCAATATTTTCTTGTCCAAACAAGATATCATCCCTTTCCCAAATCAGGAAATGAAAAATAGGTTGATTGGAGAAACTTTGTTCCTGCGAGCTTTCTTTTTCCATGAAATCATAAAAAGATATGGTGGAATGCCTATTTTGAACGATAAGATATTATATCCGAACGATAAGCTTGAACTCCCCAGAAATAGTTATATGGAATGTGTAAATGCCATATTGAACGATTTGAAGAATGCTATCGGACTATTGCCTGTGACAGTAAATGAAAATGAACAAGGTCGGGTAACCCGAGGGGTAGCAATGGCACTTAAGTCACGGGTATTATTATATGCGGCCAGCCCGTTGTGGGATAAAGAGAATACAAATCCTGACAAGTGGAAATTGGCTTACGAAGCGGCAGGAGACGTAATAAACCTGAAAGATGAAAATGGAGTTCCGGCATATCAGTTGTTTAACCGGGGCAATGGGGCTTCTGACTATGAGAAAGTCTTTTTGCTACGTCCGGATGAGGGAAATACGGAGGTGATATTTTGGTACAACAATGTTCCGGTCGGATTCAGTAGTAGTGAAATAAAGGTATGGGCACCTTCCGGTGAAGGATTTGGCGGAGTAGGTGCTGTTGCTCCGACACAGAATTTTGTCGATTTGTATGAAATGAGTAATGGCAAACCGATAACCGATGGTACTTCCGGTTATGATTCCCAGGACCCTTATAAGAATAGAGACCCTCGTTTTTATAAGACAATTATTTATAATGGCTGTGTGTGGCAGGGAGTTACAGCGGAGTTGTATATGGGTGGTAAACACCGCCTCTCTAAAGAGAAATGCCGTACGGGTTATTATGTACGAAAATATTTGCCGGAGAGCTTAACTGAAAAATCATCGAATAAGGCTTATCATAACTGGATCTATTTCCGTTTGGCGGAGATCTATCTGAACTATGCGGAGGCTTTGAACGAAAGTATGCAAAAACCGTCTTCAGATGTATATGATGCTGTGGAAGCAGTGCGTACACGAAGCGGTATGCCACTTTTACCTCGTAATTTATCTCAAGCAGAAATGCGGCAACGGATTAAAAATGAAAGAGCAGTGGAACTTGCCTTCGAAGAGCATCGTTGGTGGGATGTACGTCGGTGGAAAGACGGAGAAGAATGTTTCAACGGCTCCATGTACGAAATGGAGATAACGAAGAATAGTGACAATAGCTATACCTATAATAAAGTGGTTTTCGAAGAACGGATTTTTACGGATAAAATGAATCTATATCCTATTCCGAAGAGTGAAATGGATAAGAATGCTCTATATCAACAAAATCCCGGATGGAATAATTATTGATTATACATATAAGATATGTAAATAGTATTAATTGAAAATGAGTAAGAATATGAAATATAATATCGGGCATTTATCTTTCAAGCTTTTAAGTCTGCTTTTTATGACAATGGCTTGTTATTCTTTTCCGGCTTTTTCACAAGAGAGCAAGAATGCAGCTCGACAGGATACGGTCAGAAGTAAATCGGATGATAGAAAGTATCTGCAAACCTCGGCTGTGTCGACCATTAATTATTCGGATTTGGATAAAGCATCCGTTTCTAATCTGGAAAATGCATTGACTGGAAAAGCTTCCGGATTGACTGTGCTGCGAAAATCGGGAGATGAACCGGGGAATAGTCTTTCGGATATTTATATACGTGGTATCGGAACTTACGGACAATTCCGCTCTCCTCTATTTCTGGTTGATGATGTCGAACGGGATATTAGCCAAATGGATATTGAAGAAATCGAATCTGTTTCTATATTGAAAGACGGAGCAGCCAATGCCCGGTATGGTCAAAGAGGAGCTAACGGAACCGTCTTTGTCACCACCAAGAGAGGAATCGTAGGCAAACCGGAAATTTCCTTAACGGCTCAGTATGGATTTCAGCAGCCTGCACGTTTACCGGATTTTTTGTCTTCCCGCGAGTACGTTTCCTTATACAATAAGGCGTTGCAGAATGATGGGATGTCTGTTCCTTCCGATGATAGATACAATCCGGAAATGTACAACGGAACCCAGAATCCTTATTTGTTTCCGGATGTAGACTGGTATTCTTCCTTTCTGAAAGATAATACTCCGCAACAACAATATAAAGTATCTGTCCGTGGTGGTACGGAACAGGTCAAATACTTTGTATTATTTAGTTTTTTAGGTAAAAACGGACTCTATAAATATTCGGATGTAAATTCCGGATTTAATACGAATGTGAACTATAACCGTTATAACATTCGCTCTAATATTGATGCGGCCGTGACGAAATCACTTGATATCTCTTTAGACCTCGCCGGTAGGATAGAGGATAAGAACATGCCTAACAGCAGCTCTTCTGATATATTCAATGTTTTGTCAACCATTGCACCTAATGCAATGCCGATTGTGTATGAAGACGGAAAAATTGCGGGAACCTCACAGTACAGGCAGAATCCTTACGGTATGATATCCCATACAGGATATCGTAAAGACCGGAATAAAGTTTTGCAGGTAAAGGCTCAGGCACGGCAGAGATTGGATATTGTAACGAAAGGATTGAATGTCCGGGCAATGGTTGCTTTTGATGGAGTTTCCGGTTATGGTACGGGTAAGACAAGCAACTATGCTACTTATGAATTGCAGAGAGATAACACTTATTCTGTATACGGAGAAGACAAGCAATTGTCGTTAGCTCAGGAAAAATTATATGATTATTATCAGTATCAACTCGCTTTCGATGCAGGTTTTTCGTACGAACGTACGTTCGGAAAGCATGAAGTGCTTGCAGATATGCGTTATTATCAGTCTCAACTGTTTGTGCAGGGTGATAATCCGGCTTATGCCCGTCAGGGAATGAGTGGGAAGGCGACTTACTGTTTTGATAAAAGATACATCGGGGAGTTCAGTTTTGCTTACGACGGTAGCGATGAGTATGCACCGGGACATCGGTTTGGTTTCTTTCCCAGCGTATCCGGAGCGTGGATTATTTCTAATGAATCATTCTTTAATAAGAATGTTGTCAACTATCTTAAGTTGAGAGCTTCTTATGGAGAAGCCGGAAACTGTAAAACCGATTTTGAGCGCTATGCTTATCAATCGCATTGGTCGGGATTCGATCAATCCTACGGGGGATATATTTTCGGTAGTGGTTTTGCATGGAGCGATGGTGCGTGGGAAGGACGGTTGGCAAATCCGGATTTGACCTGGGAAACGACACGTAATGTGAATGTAGGTATCGATTTCGAACTGTTCTCTAAGTTGTCCGTATCGGTAGACGCTTTCTGGCATAAACGTACGGATATTGTTTCAGAGAAACAAAATACTTCTTCCTGGATTATCGGTGCTCCGTTTCCATATGTAAATATAGGTACGGTAGTCAATCGGGGTATGGAAGTCTCATTGACGCATAATAACCGGATTAATAAGTTCGGATATTTCGTTCAGGCGAACATTTCGTTGGCAAAGAATAAAATTCTGGCTATGGACGAAGTGGAAGGATTGAAAGAATATCAGAAAAGAACAGGAAAGTCTGTTTCTCAACTTTGGGGATTAGAAGCACTCGGATTTTACATGAACGAAGAAGATATCAGGAACAGTCCTATTTCTACATTTTATAAAATTCGTCCCGGAGACTTGAAATACAAGAATCAGAATTCCGGTGAAGATAATCATATAAACTTGTATGATGAAGTGCCCATTGGCAAACCGACTGTTCCGGAGATAACTATGGGTTTATCATTAGGTATTGATTATGCCGGATTCGATTTTTCGGCTATGTTGTCCGGAGTTGCCAATCGTTCGGTATACCTGAATAATGTTGCTGTTTGGGCTTTACAGAATAATAATAAGGTAACGGCTTTGGCCTATGGAGCCTGGGAAAAAGGAGTACGTGAGGCCGATGCAACCTTTCCGCGTCTGACTACCGAGAACAACCTGAATAACTATCGTTCTTCTTCTTTCTGGATTAAGAATGGTAATTTCTTAAGGTTGAGTAATGTAGAAATCGGATATCAATTACCTAAATCACTTTTGAAAAAGGTAAATATCAAACAACTTCGTCTCTATGTGAACGGACAGAATTTACTTACTGTGGATAAACTAGGCAAGTATGATGTCGATCCGGAGGTGGTTGATGCCGGTGTAACAGGATACCCGGTGATGCGTTCATTTAATATTGGTGTAAATCTGAAATTTTAAATCTTGGACTATATGAAATACATATCTAAATTATTTTTGTTGCTGACTTTGTTTTTGAGCTCGTGCAGCATATTGGATAAAGACATAGATACAAATCTGGACAAAGATGATATTTTTACAGACGAGCGTTTTGCCCAGGGTTTTCTGAACAGTACTTATCGGGAATTGATGAATGGTTTTAACAGACTTGACAATGCTATGTTCGCGTGTGCTTCGGACGAAGCAATATGTTCTTATTCGGGATCGGCTGTTCATGGATACAACAATGGGGCTATCACTCCTTTCTATAATCCGGAAGAAGAAGTTTGGAAAACAATGTACGCAGGTATCCGTAAGGCAAATGTGTTTTTGCGGGAGTTGGATACAACTATTAAAGATGCCGGCCTGATTGATAAAAACGAGCAATCGAAAGCTACTTATACACGTA
This sequence comes from Bacteroides sp. 41_26, assembly GCF_949740115.1. Taxonomy (NCBI): domain Bacteria; kingdom Pseudomonadati; phylum Bacteroidota; class Bacteroidia; order Bacteroidales; family Bacteroidaceae; genus Bacteroides; species Bacteroides sp. 41_26. The sequence goes on along the minus strand of NZ_CATJGZ010000112.1, from coordinate 77,449 downwards.
TGAGGGGGGAAGCTTTATTTCTGAGAGCTTTTTATCATTTTGAATTGGCTAAACGTTTTTCAAATATTCAGTTAATTGACAAAGTATTAACTGAAGAGGAAGCAATGTTTGTGAAACAATCTACATTTGCGGAAGCAATTGAATTTATAGTTAAGGACTGTGTGAATGCTGCAACTTATTTGGATAACTTTAATAAGGATGCAGCTGAATACGGACGGGCTACTTGTCTGTCTGCTTTAGCATTGAAATCCAGAGCCTTACTTTATCTTGCCAGTAAATTGAATAATCCTGCTGGAGATAAACAATTGTGGAAAGATGCAGCTGATGCCGCTAAAGAAATTATGGATATCCAAGTAAAAAATCCTTCTCGGGTTGGCTTGCTAAGTGCTTACTATTCTGTATTCACTACGCCTTATAATAATGAGATATTATTTGCTACCAGTTCGGAAAGTTCGAATGAAATAGAATTGTATAATAATCCGATCAGTTACGGTGGTAAAGGATATACTAATCCTACGCAGGAATTAGTAGATGCTTATGAAACGACAAAGGGATATCCTATTGATGACCCCCGTTCCGGATACAATCCAGAAAATCCCTATAAGAGCCGTGACCCACGTATGGAGTATACTATATCTTATAACGGATTGAAGTTTAGTGGTACTCCGATTGAAACTTTCGTTGGTGGTAAAGACGGATTGAACAAAACTCCTACAGCTACAAGAACGGGATATTATATGCGCAAGTTTATCGATCAGAACCTTGATCTCTCGAAAGACCAAAAGCGTCGTCGTCCATGGATATTATTTCGGTATGCAGAAATTTTACTGAATTATGCCGAAGCAATGAATGAATATTTGGAAGCTCCTGACCAATCGGTATACGATGCAGTAAATCAGATAAGAAAAAGGGCTAAAATTCCTCAGTTGAATATACGTATGGAATTGTCCAAAGAAGAGATGCGCGAACGTATCCGGAATGAACGGAGGGTGGAACTGGCTTTTGAAGAGCATCGTTTTTGGGATGTCCGGCGTTGGAATGAAGGGAATACTTATTTTAACCGGCCGATTCATGGCATGCGAATCACGGTGAATGGTGAAGAAATAGAATATGAACAGTTTGTGGTCGAAGAGCGGATGTTTGAAACAAAAATGAATTACTATCCTATTCCTCAGTCAGAACTACAGAAAAATGGAGGGTTGGTTCAGAATCCGGGATGGTAATAATGTATGTTGAATGAAATTTAATAAATAAAATATGAATCTGCAAAAAAGAATATGGATTATAAGCATGTCAATAGCCACAGTGTTTATGTCTTCCTGTGAACGGGATTTGAATAAGGGTGTCGATTATTACTCTCCGCAGGCAGATATCGCTGTAGATACTTTTGAGGTGGACAGGGGGGAAACTATAGAGATAAAAGCATTGGTGAGGGACGATAGCGGCATTGCTTATCTGGCATTGGAATATGCGAACTGGAATCTGAAAGATGAACAATCTTTCGATGAAGGCAACAGGGCATCCGAATATGGATATGCATATAATGTAAAAGTTCCTTTGGATGCTTTATACGAATGGGAAGAAATATACACAAAGCACGATGGTACCCAATTTACCATTAAGCAACGTTATCATAAACTCTCTTTGACTTGTTATGACGGAGTTAAGAATAAGAATATTTTTTATTTCTATGTAAAAGTGAAGTAATATGCGAATAAAGTATAGATTGATAATACTGTTGTGTTATTTGTTTGCGGCGTTTCAGGTAAATGCCGATGAAAAAGAACCGGTGGATTACGTAAATTGTTTTATCGGAACATCCAACTCCCGATGGATGTTGGGGCCGTATGCACAGATGCCTTTCGGTATGGTACAAATAGGTCCGGATAATCAGGGAAACCGATGGATGGGAGGATATGAATATGCAATAAACAGCGTGTCGGCATTCAGTCATATACACGCCTGGACCATGGGCGGACTTTCTATGATGCCCGCTACTGCTGATTTCACAATTGAGAATCCCGGACCTGATTCTCCTTACAAGGGAGCTAATGCGGGATATCATTCCCGTATTCTGAAAGATACGGAAAAAGCATCTCCGGGATATTACGAAGTGGAGTTGTACGATCATCAGGTAAAGGTTGCAATGACGGCAACTACTCGTTGTAGTTTCCAAAAATACATTTTTCCGGATTGTGAAGATTCCCGAGTCTTAATAGATCTTTTGTTTCCTACCGAATGGGATTACGGATTCTCTGTGAAAGATGCAGTTATCGAGAAGATCAGTAATACCCGGATTGAAGGATATGCGAAATGCGTATCTGGAACTTGGAGTAGCTGGAATGATTGGACACTCTATTTCTCTATCCGTTTCAGTAAGCCGTTCGACTTTTTTAATGGTTGGAAAGATACGGAAATAATAGAGAATGTAGGCGAGATTTCCGGTTCAGGTGAGATGGGTGCTTACGTTACTTATAAAACAGCGGATAAAGAAGAGATTTTGGTACAGACCGGTTTATCGTTGGTTAGCATGGAAGGAGCCCGGTTGAATTTACAAGAGGAGGTGGCGGAACCCTTCGGATGGGATTTTGATGCCTGTGTAAATAATGCACGTCAAACCTGGAATAACCTGTTGGGAAAGGTCAAAGTAGAGGGCGGTACTGAACAGGACAAATGCAAGTTTTATACAAATCTGTATCGTGCGTATGCAGGTAAGCAAACCTGGAATGACATAGACGGAAAGTATAGGGATGCTTGTGAAAATATACGGCAGCTAAAACCGGGAGAGGCTGTCTATGGCGGTGATGCATTCTGGAATTCATATTGGAATCTGAACGGATTATGGTCTATTCTTTCTCCTGAGATTATAGATAATTGGGTTACGACCCAGCTAGAGATGTATAAGCATACGGGTTGGACCGGTAAAGGGCCGGCAGGTATCGAGTATTCCGGTATTATGGAAGGTTCGCATGAAGTAGCTTTGATGGTAGCTGCATATCAGAAAAAAATACGTAAGGACGGTGAAGATATTTATAAGGCTATTTATAAAATGGTTACCAACCCCGGTGGAGAACATCCTTGTGGAGGAACATACGGACAGATTGATCTGGATGCTTACATTAAGTATGGTTATATGCCGAGTGAGATCAATGTTGTGTCTAAAACACTGGATTATGCTTATGATGATTTTTGTGTAGCCCAACTGGCAAAAGCACTTGGGAAAAAGAAGGAAGCTGCTTTCTTGGAGACACGCTCCATGAATTATAAAAATGTCTATCATCCGGAGTATAAATATGTATGTTGCAAAGATTCGTCCGGTAATTGGGACAATCAGTTTGATGTATTTTCGAATGTGGGATTTATTGAAGGTAATTCCTGGCAATATTCCTGGTATGTACCTCATGACATTGAAGGATTGATTGAGTTAATCGGTAAGGATAAAGCGTTGGAACGGTTGTCCGAAGGATTTGAAAAGTCACGGAAGCACAACTTTGCAGCGCATGTATTTGACCGTACGATGGGACAATCTGCCGAATTTTACATCAATCAGGGAAATGAAGTGAATATGAACTCCGCCTTTATATTCAATTATTTGGGTAAACCGGCTTTATGCCAGCAATATACGAGAGAGATACTTGATAGCTTTTACGGTGATTCTCCTTATAAAGGTTGGGAAGGTGATGAAGATGAAGGACAGATGGGGGGATGGTTTGTAATGTCCGCTATGGGGCTGTTCGAGATGGATGGGGGAGTAACTTCTGCTTCAGAACTTGATATTACTTCTCCTTTGTTCAATAAGATTACAATTACTCTTGATCCCCGATATTATACGGGCAAAGAGTTTGTTATTGAGGCTTTGAATAATTCACCTGAAAACCGTTACATCCGTAGTGCCCGGTTGAATGGTAAACTGCTGAAGAACTTTCGTATTCCATTCAGTGCGATTGCGAATGGTGGAAAGTTGGTTCTTGAAATGGGAAACAAACCTTTATAATTGGGAGAATTGATTTATGAAAGATTGGAGATTTATTGTTTGTTGTTTACTGTTTGCCACGATTACCGGTGGGTTATCTGCTGAGGCCGATAACAGATGGATGGGCGAAAGAAACCGGATTGTTGTGTTGGCTCGTTTTCTTGATGATCCGGATTTTGATGAATCCGGTAGTTATTATGAAGAGTTTTTCAATGGTGCCGGAGAGATGTCGGTCCAGTCTTATATACGTACTGTATCGAATGGTAAATTGAAGGTGAACACATCTGTTTTTCCTGTACCCGGTCAAGATACTTCGGAACGTTCTTATGAATTGAAATACTGTTTTTACTGTTACGACAGTACTTGGGCAAAGAGTTTCCCTGAATGCAGGGGAAAGGATATCAGCGCAGGGCTTGCAGATGTTTCTATCGGTTTTATTATAAAAGAACTGGCTGAAAAAATAGCGGCGAAGATTGATGGAGATGTTTATGATAAAGACGGTGACGGATATATCGATGATTTTGTAATCGTTTTCCGGGGAGGTGGCCGGGGAATGGATAAAGGAGTGCATTCTCCTCAGACCGGAGAGCTTTCCGACCGTTACATTCAGGCAAACGGAGATATTGAACTGGGTGGAAAGAAAATCAGAGACTATACGATTCTTTATGAGCGGAATTCTCTGGCTACCCATTGCCGCTATCTGTTGAATAAGCTGGGATTCCCTTATTTATACCGTTCCCGTTCAGAGTATCCCCGTCCGGTTGGCATGTGGGATGTAATGGATGGGCCTGGATTAACTCTCCCTTTGGTATACAATCGTTGGAAATATTCGGGTGGTATGTGGACGGAAGAGATTCCGGCAGTCAGAAGTAACGTTACTTATACATTAAATTCTGCCAATAAACCGACAAATAATGCCTATAAAATTCTTACTGACGATCCGAATGAATTCTTTGTTCTGGAATACCGCAATAATCAGAATGTTTATGAACGCAATTTACCGGAATCCGGATTATTGATTTACCGGGTAAATACTACACAAAGCGGTTCTGTAGATCGGATTCCGGAATTTTATGTATTTCGCAAAGATGGCGGACTTAATGAGACAGGGGATTTGAATGCTGCCTTGTTCTCGGATGTAAATGGTCGAAATTTGTTTGATACAACTTCTAATCCGTATCCATTCATCAGTAACGGTGAATTGGCCGAAATTGTGATCTCAAATATTAAGGTAGAGGGAGAAACTCTGACTTTTACTACAGGGGATTTGCCCAGTTCAATAGAGGAAGTGAATTCTTCGGCCCAATTCAAGCTCTATTATAATCGTGATACCAAATTGTTGTCCGTGGTTGGTGATTGGGAAAATGTCTGTGTAAAAGGATTATCAGGGGTGGAATTAATATCTGAACAAATACCATTGGGCGGTGACTGTCATTCTGTTAGTTTATGCGGTTTACCAAAAGGGTTTTATTTGGTGGTTGTTAGCAAGGACGGCCATTCTGAAACTCGAAAGATACTGCTTTGAATTTATAAGCTATATTCAATCAGTAAATTATAAAAAATGTATGCTTTATGCTTCTGAAGTATTTTTTTAACAGTGCATACGAATTCATATTAAATTGATAATATCCAAATTGAAAAAATAAAGAGTTATTATGAGAAAGGTAATTTCCTTTTGTTTGTTGATCTGCTTTATCGCTTCTCAGGCTTCTGCCAAAGTGGTATGGACGATTGGTCGTGGAGATAATTCCGGAGCCGATTTGGCGATGGGACCCTCTGAATATAAAAAATTCCTGGCAAATGATTTCGGGTATGAAGATCGTTATTATATCATCGGTACTTCAGTGGCTAAAAAGGATTTTCCTTATGTATTACCCGGCCCCGACGATACGTGGGGAGGAACATGGCATACTTCCGGTTGGAGAACGCATGAAACGAATATTTTATTTAATGTTGCAAAATTGCCGAAGAAAGGTGAATTTAAATTGATTGTCGACTTGGTAGATGCTAATCCGACCCGTTCACTAGTGAAAGTAACAGTAAATTCAGTAGAGAGAAAATTTGAGATAAAAGGCCACTCTAAAGAAGTACTTGAAGGCGATATGAAAGAAGCGAAAGAACAAATATTGGAGTTTCCCGTTAAAGCCACCGACTTGAAGGAAGGAGGGAATACTGTTAAGATTTCGATACTTGAGGGCGGCTGGATTGTATTCGATCAGATTCGCCTGGAAGGGAACAGTGATATATTGGGTGAAAATAATGAATTTGCTTTCCTGCGTAATGTATCATCTGCTACTTATGAAATAGAACAGAATGGAGTAAAATTTCAGCCTTTGTTAGTAGATGTAGAACATCTGAAAGGGCAACCGGAATTAATGGTAAAACTTGATGGAGTAGAAATCTTTACAGCCTTGTTGGATACTGCACGTTATATTTTTGAAGTTCCGATGCCTGCTGTCAAAAAGAATAAAAAGAGTGAGTATCAGGTTTTTGCGAATAATCAGTTGCTGGAGAAAGGTTCTGTAATTCGCTCTCCTCAAACTTTACAAACTTTTGCTGACTATGTAGATACGAAAATAGGTACGGCACATTCGCGTTGGATGATTGCTCCCGGTCCTTGGATGCCGTTTAGTATGGTAAAATTGAGTCCTGATAATCAAAATGGAGGTTGGCAAGCTGGTTATCAGCCTACATTCGAAACATTAGGTTGTTTCAGTCATATTCATGAATGGACAATGGGCGGGCTTGGAATAATGCCTACGAATGGTAAACTGTTTACGCAAGTAGGTGATCAGTTCCGGCCGGATGAGGGATATCGTTCGCGTATTGATAAAAAAAGTGAAGAAGCTCCTTTGGGCTATTATAAAGTATTTCTTACTGATACGGAAATTCTAGCAGAAGTAACCGCTACGGAAAGAGCTAGTTTTCAGAAGTATACTTTTCCGAAAGACCGGGATGGACGTGTTATGATAGATTTGCATATTCAGGCGGAATATGATTATAAACTTTCGGACGTTGAAGTAGAACAAGTAAGCGATTACAGAATTGAAGGATATTGCCATCAATATTCTCCTGGTGTATGGAGTAATGATGCTGATCAGGATTATGTGGTGAATTTTGTGATAGAGTTCGACGCTCCTATCAAGAAAATAGGCGGATGGAAAAATACACAACTCGTAGATTCGAATTGTATTTCTGGAAAAGATTTGAAAGATGCCGGTTTATATGTAGAGTTTGATACACGGACACATCCGGTAGTTCAGCTTCGTACCGGTATTTCGTTTGTCAGTATAGCTAATGCGTCAGAAAATCTGCAAAAAGAGATTACCGACCGCTTTGATTGGGATTTTAATGCTGTTGTGCAGAATCAGAAGAAAGTATGGAATGACATTCTGGACCGTTTAACTATAACAACGAATGATCGTATTGAAAAAGTACGTTTCTATACAAATATGTACAGGGCACTTTGTCGTAATCTTTTTAGTGATATAAACGGTGAATGGATGTCTCCCGATGAAAAAGTGCGTAAGTTTACTAATCCGGAACATGCGGCTTTAGGATGTGATGCTTTTTGGAATTCGTTTTGGAACTTGAATCCATTCTGGAATCTTGTAACTCCGGAATGGAGTTCTAAGTGGGTGAACTCGCAACTGGCGATGTATGATTCAAACGGTTGGCTGGCCAAAGGTCCTGCCGGAATGGAGTATATCCCGGTGATGGTGGCTGAACATGAGATTCCTCTGATTGTAGCGGCATATCAGATGGGAATCCGTGATTTTGATTCGGAGAAAGCTTTCGAGGCTATGAAGAAGATGCAGACCACTCCTGCCACGCATGTTGCAGGTGGGTTTGCCGGGAATCGTGATTTGATTCCTTATCTCCAGTATAAATATGTACCTATTGAAAAAGGACGTTTCTCAAATACCTTAGAATACTCATATGATGATTGGACGGTTGGACAAATGGCTAAAGCATTGGGTAAATATACGGAGTATGATACTTTTAACGAACGTGGTTACTGGTGGAAAAATGCCATTAATCCCGAGAATGGGTTTGCGCATATGCGTGATACTGCCGGTAACTTTATATCTGACTTTGATCCGTTTCAATCGGGGCGTGATCATCATTATGTGGAAGGTAATTCTTGGCAGTTGAGTTTCTTTGTTCCTCAAGATGTTCCAGCTCTGATTAATATGTTAGGTGAGAAAAAATTTGTTGATCGTCTGAACTGGGGATTTGAAGCAAGTGAACCTTGGAGATACAATGCTCCGAATGATCAGTATTGGGATTATCCGGTAGTGCAAGGTAACCAGCAATCTATGCACTTTGCTTTCTTGTTTAATTGGGCAAATAAACCTTGGTTAACTCAGAAATGGTCTCGTTCTATCATCGATAACTATTATGGTTCCGGTATTGCCAATGCATATTTGGGCGATGAAGACCAGGGGCAAATGAGTTCATGGTTTGTGATGGCTACATTAGGGCTCTTCCAAACTGATGGAGGATGCCGTGTTGATCCCATTTACGAGATAACCAGTCCTCTTTATGAAAAAGTAGTAATCGATTTGGGCGAGCGCTATAATCGTGGCAAAACTTTTACAATTGAAGCCCGTAATGTATCCAGGAGTAATAAATATATTCAAAGTGCTACTTTGAACGGAAAAGAATTGGAACAATTTTATTTTCCGGCCTCAGAACTACTCAAGGGGGGAGAGTTAATTCTGGAAATGGGAGACAAACCAAATACTTCCTGGGGAGTAATTGAACCCTGTAAAAAATAAATGATATGATTATCCGCTTGTAGATTATTATTTGGCCTTCTAATAATGAGTTAAATTTTAATGAATCTATCAATTAATAAATAAATGATGAAGAAATTGATTTATATGCTGCTTGCTTTTTTCTGTTCGTTGTCGTTAAGTGCGGCTGGAACTGAAAATATTATTCCATTTGTCAGCGTGTCTGCTAGTAACTCGGATGGTATCATGCTGTCTGGCAATTTGGTGAACTTTTCGGGTATGTCGGAGAAATCTTTGGATGCTACGCATGACGATGCTGCCGATGGCTCTACCATGTGGTGTAGTCGGTCAGGAGTGTTGGGAGATGTGAAGCTGACATTCGATTTAAAGAAATCCTATCGTTTGCAGGGATTGTATATCTGGAATTTCAACCGACCCGGCAATTTGAACAAGGGGGTGAAGAATATGCGAATAGAATATTCCGATGACTATACCAATTGGACAGAATTGGCTGCTCCCGAAAATCCCGGTTACGTGGTTGATGCAAACTATCCGTTCCAGTTAGCACAGGCCTCCGGAATTGACGGACTGAATGCTACCAATCTGAATGATGGAAAGAATACTCCGATCCGTCTATCGGGTATTCAGGCTCGTTATGTACGTCTTCAGATTACTAAAACTATTGGTAATGGTAATTGGGGAGGTAATGCTTTCGGATTGAGTGAGGTTTTGTTTACAACTGATGAGGAGGTCAGTGATGCTTTGAATGTTACAGTCGATTTCGGGAAAATAAATAATACTTGCGGTAATATGTTATTTGGTGGATGCCAGAACCCTTCTTTACCCCATTCGCGTAAGATATTGCCTCAGTTGACAGAGGCCGGGTTCAATTGTATTCGTTGTGATATGTGGCTTGAGAAAATTTTGCCTTCCAATATAACTTATCAAGACTATATTAATAATGTAAATGATGTGCAGAATCCGGATACCTGGGACTTCTCGGACCTGGAACTGGCTGTTCGTGCCAAGAAGAGCGGGATGAAAGTAATGATGATTATTGCTTATTGTCCGGGATGGTTAGCATACAACGGAACCAGTAAAGGGGTACCGATGGATTTGGATGTTTATGCAGATATTGTTCGTAAAGTATATAGCCGTTACTACAAATATATAGACTGGGTAGAGGTCTATAATGAGCCGGGTTATTTCATGACGATTGATAAGAGCCCGTATGCATCGGCAGGAGCAGCTTTGGCGGATATTTATATGACTTGTGTAAAAGTAGTAAGGGAGATTACTCCCGATATGCCGATGGGAGGAACTTCTGTTGTGACTCATTCGGATGGTGGAGTCGGTGGCAGTACGAATCGTGATTTTTTTGCCGACATACGTATTAATAAGGATAACTTCAATTTCTATTCTCATCATGTATATGGCGATTATGGCATTCCTACAGAGCAAGAGACTGTAACAAGGGTAAAGGGACAGTTGGCAAAATTCGGCTATGGTGATTTACCGGTTTATTTCACAGAATGGAGTACATCTATTAGCAATGCTGCGGATTCGGTAACTTATATCGGAACAAAATCACATCTGTTTGTCGGGAATTGTTTGGTAAACTGGATGCGCGACGGTCTGGCAGGAGCTATGCATTGGAACTATTTACAGGCTATTGCAGAAAACGGAACGACTGAACAAGGCATTTCAGCAGATGCACACGGGCTTTATGCATGGGATGTACGCAATAAAAAAGGAAGATTACTGCCTAAAGCGTATGTATTCAGATTATTGTCGAAAACACTTGGACTCGGTATAGGTGAAAATCGGGTTGTGGAGACTGATTATACAGAAGCTGAGGAGTACTTGAATGTGGTTTCATTAATTAATAATAATGGTGAGGCCTGTACGGTTATAGTCAATAAATATCAGTATCCTGTTAAGATTGCTCTTTTTTCGGAAGCGGACTATTCAAAGATTGAAAAATATACGGTGACTTATACGGAAAGAGGAATGAATGGTGCAGAAACCGCTTTTTCTAATAAAAAAAGCCTCATAATACTGGCGCCAAACTCGGTGACAGGTATAAAATATATAAAATAAGCCGGTTGTTACCAATTAGCGAGTGAATGTTACTAGCGTGAATCCCGCTTTTTAGACTCCTCGCTAACTTGCGGTCGTTTTCAAAACAGATTGTATAACTTTAAATAACTTTATCATGAAAAGGAAAATTATTACTTTATGTACGGCAGTGTTTGCATTGGGGGTTAATGCACAAATTTCTACTCCTCTGTGGGAGGACTTTGAAGGTAGTTCTTTAGTATTAGAGAATATTTCTTATGAAGGAACGGGAGAAGAGAGGATAGGTGTTGAAGATAATCCTCAGAAGAACAGTATTAATAAATCGGAAAAGTGTTATGCGATTACTGCTACCAACCAGCATGATTGGTGGCATAAAGTAAATATGTTACCGGCCGAAGGCGTGTATTTCAAACCTGCGTCGGATAAGCACGTTTATCTTCATTTTAAAATGTATCGCACAAGAATCGGGGGGGCAAGTGAAATACATATATATGACGAAAGCGGTGTTAATCAGTTACATCAATTGATGTTCAACAATACAAAGGCAAACTCCTGGGAGGATATTGTAATTGATTTGTCGGAGTATTTGAAGAATGCTAAAGGTATTGGGAAGATAATGATACAGCCGGAGTTACAATGGGGTGGTCCGGGAGCTGTACCCGAAACAAAGTATTTATTTGATGATTTCCAATTGTTGGATACCTTCTATCCGGATGGAGCAAATAAACTTGAAATTACTGACATTGTGAACTTCGATGACCCTGATATGACAGCTACGAATTTGTTGGATTGGACTCTGTTTGATCCGAATGCTTCTTGTTCGATAGTAGATAATCCGGCTTCAGAATCTGTAAATCTGACTAAGAAAGCGTTGTGCTATAATAAACCTGCTTCTGCTACATGGTGGCATGCTTTGCAATTGCCGATTAATGGTTATGTTAAGGCATCTTATCCGAATACAAATCTTCACATTATGATGTATACGGGTGGACAAACAGTCAGAGTTATTGTTAAGGATCATATGGGTAATCAGGCTAGATCTGAATATATGCCTTATGATGCAAATGCTTGGGAAGATTTTGTTATGGATATATCCGAACTGAAAGGTGAATCGATTGCTGCTATCGAATTTCTATTCGGATTCAATGGCGAAGATAATTGGGATAATCCTGCCGGTAAGTTCTATATCGATGAAATCGTGTTGAATGATGAATTTGATGGACGTGAAGAGGTCTCAACCGGCTTGCAGAATGTGAATGATACTGAAACAGCGGTAAGGATTTATTCGGTAGATGGAACTATTTATGCAAAAGGTAACGGTTTAAACAAGGTAAATGTATATTCGGTGGATGGAATAGCGGTTGGTGAGAAAATCGGAGATATAAATGAAGCTTCTGTTATATTGCCCCGTGGCATGTATGTAGTGAAAGCACAGACTGTAAATGGTGATGTAGTGACACGAAAGATTGTAAATGAATAATATAGGTTAATCAATAGGTATTATACTCCCTGATGCATTAATGTGGAAATATTTATGTATCGGGGAGTTATTGTTTGTTTTAAAATATAGGAGAGAATGAAGATTATATATATTGTATTATGTATGCTTGGTATATCTGCATCTGCACAGCAGAAAGAGTATGAAAATCCTCGTATAACCGGGATAAACAGAGAAGACGGACGTGCTACGTTTTGGTATTATTCGGATAGAAATGAAGCATTGAGAGGGGGATATGAGAATGCTCCGGATAATATATTGCTGAATGGTAAATGGAAATTCCATTTTTGCGACAAACCTACCGAACGTTTGGCTGACTTTTATCAGATGGACTTTGATGTGTCTCAGTGGGATGATATTGATGTACCAGGTAGTTGGCCTTTACAAGGGTATGATAAACCTTTGTATATGAATCATCCTTACGAATTTAATTATGTGAATCCTTATCCGTATCGTGTTCCTACGGAATGGAATCCTGTAGGAGCATTCCGGCGTACAATTCATGTACCTTTGGCATGGAAGAACAAACGTGTGGTACTTCATCTGGGAGCTGTCAAGTCTGCTTTTTATATTTGGGTGAATGGGCAAAAGGTTGGGTATTCTCAGGATTCTAAGATGCAGGCGGAGTTTGATGTAACTTCTTACATACAATATGGGAAAGAGAATGTGATAGCTCTTGAAGTCTATCGCTTTTCCATTGGTTCTTATTTGGAATGCCAGGACTTTTGGCGATTGGCGGGTATAAAAAGAGATGTATGGTTATATGCTACATCTCCGGTGTTTCTAAAAGATTTCTTTGTTATAGGAGATTTGGATAAACAATACAAGAACGGTCTGTTGGAATTGAACTATACGCTAAAAAATACTCAGGCACGGAAAACCTCGGTTAATGTCTCTTTCTCTTTAGTTAATAAAGAGAATAAAGAAGTCTGGGGAGAAAAACAAACCATTACCTTGTCCGGATTGAAAGAACAAAATATGAATTTGGAAAAGGTAATTGAGAACTGTACACACTGGACTGCTGAAACACCGTATTTATATACATTATTAATTGGGATAGAGGAGATAGATGGTAAAACCACGTATAGCTCATGTAAAGTAGGATTTCGTAAAGTCGAAATAAAGAATGCACAGCTTTTGGTAAATGGGGTTCCTATCTATATAAAAGGAGCTAACCGACATGAACATCATCCTAAATATGGACATTATATTCCTCGTGAAACAATGGAGAAGGATATTGAGTTGATGAAACAATTTAATATCAATGCGATTCGTACCTGTCATTATCCGTGCGATCCCTATTTCTATGAGCTGTGTGATAAATATGGGATATATGTAGTTGATGAGGCTAATATTGAATCGCATGGTTTGGGAGCGGCTTTACAGAATGTAATAGATCCTCAAAAACACATAGCCTGTGATCCCGAATGGACAGATATTCATTTGGATCGTATGAATCGTATGTTTCAGAGAGATAAAAACCATCCTTCAGTTATTATCTGGTCTATGGGTAATGAATGTGGTGACGGCCTCAATTTTATCGAAGGTTATAAAATGCTGAAAACACTTGATAAGAGTCGGTTGGTACAGTTTGAGCAGGCAGGGACTTTACCGCATACGGATATTTATTGTCCCATGTATATGAAAGGAGAGATTATGAAGAACTATGCCTTGTCGCCCGATACTCGTATGCCTCTCATTCAATGTGAGTATGCACATTCTATGGGTAATAGTCTTGGGAATTTTCAGGATTACTGGGATCTGATAGAGACTTATCCGGTGTTACAAGGTGGTTTTGTATGGGATTTTGTAGATCAGGGAATGGATGCGTATCGTAATGGGGTACATTACTATGAGTACGGAGGTGGATTTGGTCAGGAAAAGATTCGTAATGATGGGGCATTTTGTATTAATGGATTGTTTTCTCCGGATAGAAAACCTAATCCCCATGCGTATGAGGCTAGGAAAGTTTTACAAAGCTTGCGCGTACGGCGTAGTAAATTGGGAGAGAAGATGTTTGAAGTGACAAATACGTTTTCATTTACCAATGCTGATAAATATCAGTTGGTGTGGAATGTTTTGCAGGATGGGAACGTAGTAGAAAGTGGTAGTATACCGTTTGCATTAACGCCTCGCGCAACTGGCTTGTTGACTATACCCTATCAAACGATTCTTTCTGATCAATATGAATACTTTTTGAATGTCGAATTCAAGCAAAAGGAAGCAGACGGTTTGTTGCCTAAGGGTTGGACAGTCGCTTATGATCAGATTCCATTGAACCGTTCGGCTAAAAAAATGACCGTTGATACGCTAAGCCAAACATTGACTTATTGGGAGAATGATACTGTGATCGGTATAAAAGGAGAACGTGGGCTGAATTTGCTTTTTGATAAACAAAAAGGTGGATTGAAATCTTTGCAATATGAGAATTTTGACTATCTGAAATCTTCCCTTCTACCCGATTTTTGGCGTGTTAATACAGATAATGATGACTGGGATAGTGAGAACAATGTCTGGAAAGATGCAGCTTCTAAAATGAAAGTATTACAGGTTACAGCAGAACCTGTTGCTGCTGTGTCTAAGAGAATAAAGCAATATGGTCAGATAAAGGTACATATTAAAACTCAATTTACTGTTTCGGATAAACCCCAGCACACTATTTTCTTTGATACGGATTACACAGTGTATGCTGATGGTACGATACGAGTAGATAACTATTTTACACCGAATTATTATAATGGAGAATCCAATATGTCCATTCCCCGGATAGGACAGGTTGCCAATATAAATTCAGAACTTTCATTGGCACAATGGTATGGACGTGGTCCTTGGGAGAACTATTCGGATCGTAAAACTGCTGCATTAGTAGGAAGATATGAGATACCGGTTTATGAACTTCCTTATAACTATATCCGTCCGCAAGAGAATGGGTATCGTACAGATGTTCGTTGGTTGCAATTAAAGAGTCCCAATGGACATGTTTTGAAAGTAACAGGTGAACCAATATTCTGTTTTAATATTCAGTTTACGGGACAGAACGGATATTTTACTAAAGAAGGTACACGGATGCGTTCGTCAGTAGATATGGTAGAAGAGAAAGATTATTATCTGAATATTGATTATGCACAAAAAGGAGTAGGCGGTGATAATTCTTGGGGAAAGCCTGTACATTCCGAATATTTGGTTCTGTTGAGATATCATGCTTATAGCTTTTGGCTACAACCGGAGTTGTTATCTTTTTAAGGTTATCACCCTTTCAGCGCATAAGAACTCTTTTATTGGATAGCTATTTTCTGTAAGTTTCTATTCCAGTATTATAAAGTCTCAGCCTTATTATAAAAAAGAAGAGGAGAAAGCTATCATAACTTTCTCCTCTTCTTTTTTATATAAGTTGTCTGTTATTATTCTACAGCAACAGTCGCAGTTTCTGCCGTTTCTTTCTTTTTACTCATCATTGTATAGGCAATAGGAGAAGCAATGAACAGAGAAGACAGTGTACCGATAACAACACCCAGGATCATTGCGAATGCGAAGCTGCGGATAGAGTCACCGCCCAGGATGAAGATACACAGCAACACGATCAATGTACTCAATGAAGTATTAATAGTACGGGCCAATGTTGTATTCAGTGAGTCATTGAACAGCAAACGTTTGTTACGTTTCGGATACAAATTGAAGAACTCACGCACACGGTCAAAGATTACCACCTTATCATTGATAGAGTAACCGATAGCTGTCAGGATAGCACCAATAAATGTCTGGTCAATTTCCAGTGAGAACGGAACCAATCCCCACAACAGCGAATAAGCACCGATAATCATCACAGTATCGCATGTCAATGCTACCACAGAACCCACACTATAAGCAATATTGCGGAAGCGAAGCAGGATATACAGACCGATAGCAATCAGAGCCAGAACAACAGACCAGATAGCAGATGTTTTGATATCGTCTGCAATACTCGGACCTACCTTTTGTGAACTGACAATACTACCACCTGTATGGTTGTCACGGTCAATGAAAGTTGCTAATGAAATGTTTTGAGTTAACAATGGTTTCAGTGTTTCGTACAGATATGCCTCAATCTCAGAATCTACATTATTACCTTCTTCTTCGATGCGGTAGTTAGTACTGATACGAACGGTTTTCTTGTCAGTACCGATAGAGATTACACTTACATTGGCATCACCGAATTTACTTGCAATCAATTCACGTACCTGTTCCGGTTCTACTTGTTGTTCAAACTGCACCTTGAAGTTACGTCCACCGGTGAAGTCGATACTCTGACTCAAACCACGGATTGCGAATGAAGCAATACATACCAGAATGATAACACCTGTGATTATGAAGTAACGTTTATTGTTCTTCATGAAGTCGAAATGAGTATTTACCAGCAGATTCTTAGAGATTGCAGAGGTAAATGTCAGATTCAACAACTTGTCTTTATTCATGAAGTGTTCGTAAACGATACGAGTCATGAATACTGCTGTAAAGAATGAGCAGAGGATACCGATAATCAAGGTAGTGGCAAAACCACGGATAGGACCTGTACCAAAGTTAAACAGGATAATACCGGTGATGATTGAAGTTAAGTTGGAGTCGAAAATTGCAGAGAATGCATTTGAGTAACCATCGGCTAATGCTTTCTTTACACCTTTACCACTACGCAACTCTTCTTTCGTACGTTCATAGATAAGTACGTTTGCATCTACTGCCATACCAAGTGAAAGCACCATACCGGCAATACCCGACATTGTCAGTGCTGCCTGGAAGGATGAAAGAATACCCAGCGTGAAGAAGAAATTGAGGAACAATGCACCATTAGCAATCATGCCCGGGATAAATCCGTACATAGCACACATGTAAATCATTAGCAGGATAAGTGCCACAACGAATGAGAATACACCTGCGTTGATAGATTCCTGACCTAATGACGGACCTACGATATCTTCCTGTACAATGTGTGCAGGAGCAGGCATCTTACCTGACTTCAAAACGTTTGCTAAGTCTTTTGATTGTTCCGGAGTAAAGTTACCTGTGATGATTGAGTTACCACCTGTGATTTCTGTACTTACGTTCGGAGCAGAGTATACATAATTATCAAGTACGATAGCAATGGAACGTCCAATATTTTGCTTGGTCAATTGTGCCCAACGGCGTGCACCGTCAGAGTTCATAGACATGCTTACAGACGGTTTACCGTGTTGATCGTAATCGTCTTTTGCATCTGTTACTACATCACCTTCAAGTGGAGCTTTGCCATTACGTTCAGTAGACTTGATAGCATACAATTCGAAAATTTGTCCTTTCGGAGCGAAGTCAGCTGCAGCAACACCCCATTTTAAGCGCAAGTCTTTGGGAAGTTCAGCCATTACTTCTTTCATGGAGAGGTATCTGTTTATCTCAGCAGTGTCTTTATGATTGGCGTAACCAATGATAGGACCCTGACCACTTGTATTCAACTGCAAAATAGCCAACAATGGATGCTCTTTCTTGATTTGCTCCATGTTGCTGGAAGCTTCTTGCTTGTCACCTTTCAGTGTGGCCTTAATACTGTCAGTAACGCTAATGGCTTTTGCAGGAGCTGCTTCTGCTACAACTTCTTCTGTAACGGTTGTGGTAGTATCGGTTACTACAGAGCTTGCCAAAACATTACGTATTCTGCTGTCTACAGCTTCCATAACAGGCAATACTTCTTTGGCTGTATATGTTTCCCAAAATTCCAGGTTGGCAGAACCTTGAAGAAGTTTTCTCACACGTTCCGGCTCTTTGATACCCGGAAGTTCTACCATGATGCGTCCCATTTTATCTTCGAGGCTTTGGATATTGGGTTGAACCACACCAAAACGGTCGATACGGGTACGGAGTACGTTATAAGAGTTCTCTACGGCTGCTTTTACCTCAGAACGTAATACTTTCTCTACTTCAGCATCAGATGATTTCTGGTTAACTTTGTCTTTCAACTGTTGTGTCGCGAAAAGTTCAGAAAGTTTGGCGTCCGGTGCTATTCTGCGATATTCCTTAACGAATAGGGTGATCACATCGTCCTGGCTGTTGACAGCTTGTTTGGCAGCAGTTGCCAATGCCTGATTGAAGTTTTCATCAGGTTTGTTGTCAGCCAGTGCTTTAATAACATCAGGTACCGATACTTCAAGGATGACGTTCATACCACCTTTAAGGTCCAGACCTAAACTAATCTCCATTTCACGACATTGTTTCAGCGTGTAATTCCACTTCCATATTTTCCAGACTGGCTCATTAGCGAGAGAGTCCAGGTATTCTTGTTCTACTTTAGCATTGCCATTCGCTACTTCTTTTGCCTTATTAGTATAGTGGCGGGGAACGAAGGAAAAAAAGAGGGAGAACACGCATACCAGCGTGAGAAGTACCGCAAAAACTTTTACAAATCCTTTGTTTTGCATTTTACTTTTAATTTATTATGATTACTTTTTAATTTAATTCTGTCGCATATAAGGCTGCAAATATAGTTTTTTTTTCACATTCAGTGGTAATTAGGAGTCAAATATTTGAGGTTTAGGGCACATTTTGCTCCTAATGTAGAAATTTATCCGGGAGAAACAAAATATCCCCGGAGGATTCTGAATTACCTCAGGGGATATTAAAGTTTACTTGAAGTTAAAAAAGCTCAGCATTCAGCTTGTTATTTTTAACCTTAGATTATTTTTCATTACTTCATACCTCTGTTTTTCAACATCGGTTCCAGTTGTGGCTCTGTTCCGCGGAAGTTTTTATAGAGTACCATCGGATCTTCACTGTTTCCTTTTTCAAGTACGTTGTGGCGGAACAAATTAGCTGTTGTTTTATCAAAGATACCATTCTCTTTGAAGGCTTCAAAGGCATCATTGTCCAAAACGTTGGCCCAGAGGTAACTATAGTAACCAGCGGCATATCCGCCAATGATGTGGTTGAAATACGTTGTGCGATAACGTGGTGCTATTTCAGGAATAAGTCCGAGCTTATCCATTATTTCTTTTTCATAGGAAATTACATCCAGATTCTTTACATCAGTAAGGTTGTGAAGATTCATGTCTAAGATAGCAGCTGCGAGTAATTCTGTTGTCATGAATCCCTGGTTGAAGGTCTTTTGTTTCAGAATCTTGTCGATGATTGAATTAGGAATGATTTCGCCGGTTTGGTAATGTTTTGCATACATCTTCAGTACTTCTGGTTCGGTAGCCCAGTGTTCATTGATTTGTGAAGGAAGTTCTACAAAATCGCGTACAACATTGGTTCCTGAGATACCTTGGTAATTACATTTGGTCAGTAGGCCATGAAGCCCGTGTCCGAATTCATGGAAGAGTGTTTCTACTTCGTCCATGGTAAGTAATGATGGGGTATTACCTACAGGTTTAGTGAAGCTGGCAACATTACAAACCAGTGGACGGATGTCCCCTTTTTGTTCGCGATAATTACTCATCCATGCACCACCGCTCTTTCCGGGACGGGGATAATAGTCTACATAGAAGATACCCAGTTGGGAGCCATCTGCGTCTTTTACTTCAAATACTTCCACATCGGGATGATATACAGGAATATTTGATAATTTGGTCAGAGTGATGCCATATAGCTTATTAGCTACTGCGAAAGCACCTTCACGTACATTTTCCAGTTTGAAATAAGGTTTGGTTTCTTCTTCATCCAGGTTGTATTTTTCTTTGCGGAGTTTTTCGGTATAATACCACCAGTCCCAAGGCGCTAACTTTTCACCTTTACCTTCTTTATCCATTAGCTTTTGCAATTCAGCAGCTTCTGCTTTAGCTTTAGGGAGCGAATAGCTCCATAAGTTATTGAGGAAGTCCATAACAGTGGCTGAATTTTTAGCCATTGTATTATCCAGAACGAAGTTTGAATAACAGTCAAAACCGAGTAAATTGGCTTTTTCAAGACGGAGGCTAACTATTTTGGTAATTATCTCTTTGTTGTCGTTTTTGTCATTGTTATTGCCACGGTTTATATAGGCTTGGTATATTTTCTCACGAAGTGGGCGATTTTCTGAATATTGGAGAAAAGGCAGGCGGCTGGCATTGTGTAATGTAAACAACCATTTTCCTTCTTGTCCGGCAGTTTTTGCCTCTTCGGCTGCACTTTGGCGGAACCATTCGGGTAAGCCGGCAAGATCTTCTTCCTTATCTACGAATAACTGGAAGGTATTATTCTCATTCAGGATATTGTTGCTGAATGTGATGCCAAGAGTAGAAAGTTCCTTATTGACTTCGCGTAAGCGCGCTTGTTTCTCAGCAGAAAGATTAGCTCCTGACCGTACAAAGCTTTTATAGGTTTTGTCCAGCAGGCGTTCTTGCTCTGTAGTGAGATGCAGGTCGTTCTTTTGTTGATATACGTTATTTACTTTTGCGAATAGCTCTTGGTTGAGGGAAATGTTATCACTATGTTCAGAGAGTACCGGAGCCATTTTTATAGATAATTCGGTCAGTTCATCTGTTGTTTCTGCATCGGTCATATTGAAAAAGATAGCACTGACACGATCCAGAATAGGCGAACTGTTATCCAGCGCTACAATTGTGTTTTCAAATGTAGGCGCTTCCGGATTTTCGATAATGGCTTTGATATTTTGATTTTGCTCTTCTATTCCTTTCAGAAAAGCGGGTTCGTAATGTTCCAGTTTGATTTTATCGAAAGCCGGAACACCATACTCGGTTTGAAACTCGGTAAAGAACGGATTATTATCCGTTTTTGTAGCACAGGAGTACATCATACAACTTGCAGCTAAAATGATTACTGTTTTCTTTATTTCCATAGGTATTGCTATTGGGTATTGTCATTCGTTTCATTGGTTATGGATTTATCGTTTGGTGATGTAACACCAGATGGGATAATGATCAGAATCTTTGATAGAACGGTCTACTGTGCAGTTATAGGCTTTTAGATTCTTACTGATAAGAATATTGTCTATCCTGAAATAGAATTTATTCTGATTATAAGAGATGCCCAATCCTTGTCCGGATTCGGTGAAGGCATCGTCCAGATTTTCTGCGATAACCCGGTGAGTATAAGAGATAGCAGTGTCATTAAAGTCGCCACATACGATGATATACGGATGGCGAGATTTGGCTATTTCGGCTGCAATGACGTCCGCCTGTTTAGAACGGATGGCAGATGCTTCTGCCAGTTTACCAACCAGATGGCGGGTGCCGCTTTTCACTTTATGAGCGTTTGGGTCTTTCAGCATTTCTTCATATACAACTTTGTCTTCCTTGGTCAGTTTGTTCGATTCCAGATGGTTGTTAATGAGGGTGATTGTATCTCCGTTAACTTTCAATTCATAAATTGCAGAACCATTATAACTACTTTCATATTGCAGTTCTCGTGCTGAAAGGATAGGATATTTTGAATAGATGGCTATCCGGTTATTGCTGATTTCTTTACCTACACGTTGAATATGCCGGTAAGGATAAGCTTTCATACCCTTTTCTACTTCTTTTGCATTCAGGTGTATCTTGGCTGTTGAAGAAACATTGTGCTCTTGCAGGCAAACGATATCGGCATTATTGGCGCGGATATATTCGAGTACAGGGTTTTTGCCATTCTCTTTTTCCATGTTTCCAAAAGACATGATATTGTAGGAGAGTATTTTAATACTCCCTTCGGGAATATCTGATGTATGGATATTAATAGGGAAATACGTCCGGATCTGAGGATAGCAGAAGGCAAAGCCGAGAATGGGCAGAAGTGCAAACTTGTAACGCACCATCAGCCAAAAGATGAGAAAACAGAGGTTGATGACCAGAAATATGGGAAAAGTGAGTCCCATACACGACTCAACCGGATGCACCACAGGGTGAATATACGGACTATAAGCTGTTAATAAAAGAATCCCGACAAAGAATGCGTTGACAGCTAAAATCAGATAAGTGAAGACTTTTCCGATGTGTTTCATGCTTTATTTTTTGCTTGCATCAAAAAGACTTTTTTTCTCTGCGGTAGTGAGACTCTCGTATCCTGATTTCTTTAATTTATCGAGTATACGGTCTACTTCGTCCGACTGAGCTTTTTTGCGGGCATTGTAGTCGTAGTCTTGTTCACGGCTGTAATTGCCATAGTGAACCTTCATCTTGGGCTTACGCTTCCAGGTCTTTTTATCGAACAAAGAAGAAATGCCATCCAATATTTTATTAATCCAGGCTGTAATATCTGTACCTTTGCTAAGGCTGGCAGCAAACCAAAGTCCGGCCAATGCTCCGCCCAGGTGAGCGATATGTCCGCCTGCATTACTGGAAGTGATAAACAGCAAGTCTGTGAGTACTACGATCAGAGCTAAATATTTTAAGCGGATAGTACCGAAGAGAAAAAGGCGTACCGGGTAGTTAGGTTCCCGATAAGCAGTTGCCACTACGATCGCAAGTACGGAGGCAGAAGCTCCCACTAAAGTTGATATTTCTACCATTGGGTAGAAGTAGGGGAAAATATTGTAGGAAATCATGTATAACAATCCACCGCAGATTCCTCCCAGAATATACAGTCCGCGCAAATGCTTTCCCGAGAAAAAGTAGAGGAACAATTGTCCGAACCAGTAGAGCCAAAGCATATTGAACAGGATATGCATGAAACCTGCATGCATAAACATATACGTAAACAAGGACCAGGGCTGGAAGATAAACCGGGTGAAGGAAGCCGGAAGTGCCAGCAGTTCAAATATACCGTCTGCACTCCTATTAAAAAGTAACAGAAAGATATTAATCAATGTAGTTGCTACAAAAACTCCTACGTTGATGTATATCAGTTGGATAAAGACGTTTCCTCTTCGGAAAGCTTCTTTTAAATCAGCTATAATATGTGCCATGATCGTTATTCTTTTTTCTCCAGTACATAATCAGAATAAATCCGAATATCATTCCTCCCAAATGGGCAAAATGTGCTACGTTATCATTGGGGTTATTGGCGAATCCCGAGTACAGCTCAATTAGAGCATATCCGATGACAAAGTATTTGGCTTTGATGGGGAACGGAAGTGGGAAGATAAACAATTGCTGATTTGGAAATAGCATTCCGAATGCAAGCAGAATTGCATATACGGCTCCCGAAGCTCCTACGGTATTCATCATGTTCAGATACTCACTCATCGGTATGGTCCCGCTAATGGTTTGAACCATAGTATATCCGGATAATACGGTTTTATATTCAACAAATTGTACAATCTCCTGTATAAGTCCTGCCCCGATACCACAAGCAATATAGTAAAAGAGAAAACGTTTGGGACCCCACACTTGTTCGAGGATACGACCGAACATCCACACGGCAAACATGTTAAAAAAGAGATGTGTGAATCCTCCGTGCATGAACATATAGGTGATTAACTGTGCAGGGTTAAAACTGTCGGCCATGAAGAAATGCAAACCCAGATAATCCGCGAGATCTATACCATAACTTTGAGCTACGATGGTTCCTAAATAAAGCAGTACATTGATAATTATCAGGTTTTTAGTAATTGTAGGCATCATATGTTTGAATTTCTTTTTATGCTAAATAATTAAGTAATGGTCGCAAAAGTACGAATAAATTCTGTTTTAAAACAGAAAAAGTGGTCGCTATTAGTTCTTTTTCAGCAAATTGCTGTGTTTTTTGGATGTTTTTATTTGATATATTGTTTTGTTACTCTATATTTGTGAGGAATTTACGTCTATCTTTTGTGTAACATATATATTAATTAATCATTTACGAATTATGAATAAGGCTGAACTTATTAATGCTATCGCAGCAGAGTCGGGCTTGAGCAAAGCAGATTCTAAAAAAGCACTTGAGGCTTTTGTGTCTTCAGTAACGAATGCTCTGAAGGGTGGTGACAAAGTTTCTTTGGTTGGTTTTGGAACTTTTGCAGTGACTGAAAGAGCTGAAAGAACCGGTATTAATCCATCTACGAAACAGGCTATCACTATCCCGGCAAAGAAAGTTGCTAAGTTTAAAGCAGGTGCAGAATTGTCTGAAGCTGTTGAATAAGCTATATAGTTGAAAGATTTACAAAAAAGGAGGCGTGCTAACGCCTCCTTTTTTGTATCTTTGCGCGCAGAAAAAAAATGTAACCTATGAATATAGAGAATAAACTTGTGGATTCCGTAATAAACGGACTGAAAGCCCTTTACGGTCAGGAGATATCTGCCGCGCAGGTGCAGTTGCAGAAAACTAAAAAAGAATTTGAAGGACATCTGACCCTGGTTGTGTTCCCTTTTCTGCGTATGTCGAAGAAAGGACCGGAGCAGACTGCACAGGAAATCGGTGAGTATTTGCAGGCCAATGAGCCGGCAGTAGCTGCTTTTAATGTGATTAAAGGTTTCCTGAACTTGACTATTGCCTCTTCTGCATGGATTGAACTGTTGAATGTGATTCATGCCGATGAACAATACGGAATCACTGCCGCAGATGATAATTCTCCGTTAGTAATGATTGAGTACTCTTCTCCTAACACCAATAAACCGCTTCACTTGGGTCATGTACGTAATAACCTGTTGGGTAATGCACTTGCCAATATTGTGATGGCGAACGGCAACAAGGTGGTAAAAACCAATATTGTGAATGATCGCGGTATTCATATCTGTAAGTCTATGCTGGCATGGAAACTTTATGGCAACGGTGAGACTCCTGAGTCGTCCGGGAAGAAAGGAGACCATCTGGTAGGTGACTATTACGTCTCTTTTGATAAGCATTATAAGGCTGAAGTGGCTGAGCTCATGAAAGGTGGTATGACAAAGGAAGAGGCCGAAGCTGCTTCTCCGTTGATGAATGAAGCCCGTGAAATGCTGGTGAAGTGGGAAGCCGGTGATCCGGAGGTACGCGCCTTGTGGACAATGATGAATAACTGGGTATATGCCGGGTTTGATGAAACTTATCGTAAGATGGGAGTTAGCTTTGACAAGATATACTATGAGTCTAATACATATCTCGAGGGAAAAGAAAAAGTCATGGAAGGACTGGAGAAAGGCTTTTTCTACAAGAAGGAAGACGGTTCGGTGTGGGCCGACCTGACGGGTGAAGGACTTGACCATAAACTCTTGCTTCGTGCGGATGGTACTTCTGTTTATATGACTCAGGATATCGGTACAGCCAAGCTTCGTTTTGCCGACTATCCTATTG
Source organism: Bacteroides sp. 41_26 (assembly GCF_949740115.1). Lineage (NCBI taxonomy): Bacteria > Pseudomonadati > Bacteroidota > Bacteroidia > Bacteroidales > Bacteroidaceae > Bacteroides > Bacteroides sp. 41_26. Next base: position 52,056 of record NZ_CATJGZ010000112.1, on the reverse strand, counting down.
ATAAGATGATTTATGTGGTAGGTAACGAACAGAATTATCATTTCCAGGTACTTTCTATTCTACTTGATAAGTTGGGATTTGAATGGGGTAAGAGCCTTGTGCATTTCTCTTATGGTATGGTTGAACTACCTGAGGGTAAAATGAAATCCCGTGAAGGAACCGTTGTCGATGCGGATGATCTGATGGAGGAGATGATTGCTACAGCAAAAGAGACCTCGCAGGAACTTGGGAAACTGGACGGACTGACAAAAGAAGAAGCAGATGATATCGCCCGTATTGTAGGTTTAGGTGCATTGAAGTACTTTATTCTTAAAGTAGATGCACGTAAAAATATGACCTTCAACCCGAAAGAGTCTATTGACTTTAACGGGAATACAGGTCCGTTCATTCAGTATACATATGCACGTATTCAGTCGGTACTCCGCAAGGCTGCCGAGAGTGGTATTGTTATACCTGCGCAACTTCCTTCAGGCATCGAATTAAGTGAAAAAGAAGAAGGACTTATTCAGATGGTAGCCGACTTTGCTGCTGTTGTAGCACAGGCCGGAACGGATTATAGCCCATCTGTTATTGCCAACTATACATATGATTTGGTGAAAGAATATAACCAGTTCTATCACGACTTTAGTATCTTGCGTGAAGAGAACGAGGCGGTAAAAGTATTCCGTGTCGCTTTATCTGCCAATGTGGCTAAGGTTGTTCGTCTTGGCATGGGATTGCTGGGAATTGAGGTTCCTGCAAGAATGTAAGGATTTCAGTGAACAAAACAGAGCGTGCGGGAGTTCTTTAGTTGAATCATATACTAAAGAACTCCCGCACGCTCTGTTTTGTCTGCTCCACCCGTTATTCCGGAAAAGAGTTGCAGAGATTGCATTCGTTGCTTATTCTGAATTGCTGTTCGGTCTGATTTATTCTATCCGGATAAAGGATATAAAATCTCTGTCCGCTGATCTTACTTTTTCTTATGTAAATACCAGTCTGCATTTTCTGTTCCCTTGCTTTGAACCCAATGTGAAAATTCCGGATAGAGCATGTCTATACGTGTTCCCTCTTCCTCTTTCTTATAGTCAAAGTTTTTAATATTGGGGATATTTATGGCATATGGCATGTTCTCTTTTCCTATGTAATACATCTGTTGTGTCGGATCGGAGATGTCGTTCTTAGTGCCAAAATAGCTTGTATCCATTCGTTTGGTGGGTGCATAATTGGGCAGATGTAATTCTTTACCTCTTTCTTCGTGTGCATCGATAATAATGAATGGATTATAAGGAGGCAGTAAGAAGGTTGATTCGGACTGCGGACTTGCAAATGTAGTTTTTACAATAAACTTACTATGCTGTTTGGTTGCCTTTTTCATGTCATCAGCAACTATAATTATTGCATTGTCGTTGTCAACTCTTTCCTCAAGTCCTTTACTGTCAAACTGGAACAAAGGGCTCGAAGTAAATTCGTAGTTCTCAGATGTTATCTGTACCGAGCTTACTTTGTCAGGCGTAACGGATAGTTGGTATCCGAATCCATTAAACTTATCATATCCTGCACCATCCCAATAAGGAAGTATCTGATCTTCTGTTGCAATGATTTGATTCTTATCGTTTTTGTATACTTTTGATTCATAGTAAATCACTACGTCGTTCATGTCATAATCTCCTTCTTTGGGCCATAGGTCTTCAAAGGAAAGCATTCCAAAATATGTTGTGTAGTTATCCGCTTCTGAAGGACCAGGATTTTCCGGTTTTTCCAGATCCGGTATATTATTCCCGCCAATAGCTCCCGATACGTCTGTATGAAGATACAATACAACATCCGTATAGTTAGAGATATTTGCTATGGGTCTGTCTTCCATACCAATAATCACCGAACTATAATCTTTATTGAAAATAGCGATAGTATGCTGTGCATTTTCATCCCCACTTCTTGTGTTCAGCTTGTCGGTTGAATAGTAATTATGATTTCCGCCGGAGCTTCCTACATTACCGTCTTTAAATGAACTGGAAGAAACTCCCCAACCGATAGTAACCCCTTCCGGGAATTCATCTTCAAACTTTCCGTCTTTTTCATTCCAATACCGCAATTGTACTGTACTGCCACAGGAGATCCCGGCTGATACCGGATAGGCTATTATTTTTTGAATATCGTTAACAGAAGCAGGTTCTTGTCCTGTAGGATAAGTATAATAAATAATTGTATTACTTACTGCCGGTGCATACTTACCTATCATTACTAAATCCACTTTTGTTTTTTTGATGATAGGTATTCCTCTTTCATTACCCGGATCGAAGTATTCGGGGTGAGCGCCTCGCATACCTTTTGGATAGTCTTTGATTTTTGTAGCTTCGGTGATGTAGTATAGCTCATTCTCGGGGAAATTAAAGCGGCTGGGTGTCAGGTAAGCCGGATAGCCGAATACGTCCCAATCGCCTATTACTTTCATGTCCGCAGGGTAAGTATACGGCATACTTCTGGTTACGGCGGCTCTTGTTTGCGACTTTGCTGTATGGACGTTAGCAAAGATGCCATTTGCTGTAATCTCTGTTTCAATAAAAGGAACACCTACATAAGGAGAGTAGACATATGCTTTCTTCAGGTAAGACGGGAGTACGGTTTGTCCTTTCAGCTTTCCTTGTTCATCTGTGATACCGCGATAAAGGGGTTCAATGTCTTTTTTAGTAATGACTCCATCGTTATCTTCAAAAGGATTTTCACCATAGACTTCTACCAGAACCGGATAGTCTTCCAATCCTAAATCTATATTTATCGGACAATCGAGAGTCGTTTGAAAGTCGAAATAATCACTTTTTACCGGGTTAGGAACAGGCTGTGATAAATCAACATCTTTTACGCAGGAAGATAAACTGATTAGCAGTGATATACTGGCAATCTGTAATGTTTGTGTGAGACTTTTTTTCATATACTAAAATGTTCGTATGTTTGCGTTGCAAATATACGAACAAAAAGAATATAAACAACTGGATATTAGGAAAAAAGTATATATAAGCCAAAAAGGCATTCCAGAATCCCGGAATGCCTTTTTGGCTTATATGTACTTTTTATTTTTTCTTTGTCGCCCGTCCTTTTTTCGGAGTAGTGGCGGCCTTCTCACTCTGTAGTTTTATAATATCAAGACAAGTTTGAAGATTCAAATCCTGTGGGACTACATCTTTCGGGATCTTATAATTACTGCCCTTGTAAGCAATGTAAGGACCATATCTTCCGTTCAGAATTTGTAATTCCGGTTCTTCTGCAAATTCTTTGATATGCTTTTTGGCTTCTGTTGCACGTTTCTCCTGGATCAGTTCGATTGCTTCTTCAAGCGTTATAGCCATCGGATCAAGTGTTTTCGGCAGAGATATATACTTATTGTCATGACGAACATAAGGACCGAAACGACCTGTACCTATACTTACCTCTTTGTCTTCATATTCTCCTACTACCCGTGGAAGTTTGAATAATTCCAGCGCTTCTTTCAGAGTAATCGTTTCCATTGACAACCCTTTCTCCAAACGGGCAAAACGCGGTTTTTCTTCAGAGTCTGTACTTCCAATCTGTATAACCGGTCCGAATCGTCCTATCTTTACGGATACAACTTTACCTGTTCCCGGTTCTTCACCCAGGATACGTTCGCCTACTTTATGTTCACTTTTCGTAGCTAAAGTTGATTCAACAGATGGATGGAATCCCTTGTAGAAGTGTTTCATGATAGCAGTCCACTTCTTTTCTCCGTCTGCCACTTCATCAAACTCTTTCTCGATATTGGCTGTGAAGTTATAATCCAGAATATTGGAGAAGTATTCGGTCAAAAAGTCGTTTACTACAGTTCCGATATCGGTAGGGAGCAGTTTCGATTTTTCTGCTCCTACGATTTCAGTATGTATAGCATCAGTTATCTTTTTATCTTTGAGTGTCAGTGTATTAAATGACCGTTCTTCTCCCGGTTTGTCGCCTTTTTCCACATATTCACGTTGCTGGATGGTGGAGATAGTAGGTGCATACGTTGAAGGACGACCGATTCCAAGCTCTTCCAGTTTGCGCACCAGGCTGGCTTCGGTGTAACGTGACGGACGTTGAGTGAAACGTTCTGTTGCTACAATGTCTTTGCGGTTAAGTATCTGTCCTTTCTTCAATGGAGGAAGCAGATGGCTTTCATCTTCCTGCTCGGTATCATCATCATAAGACTCTTTATATACACGCAGGAAACCATCAAAGGTTATTACTTCTCCGATTGCTGTGAAAGTATCATTGTTAGTACTGATGCCAATAGTCGCTGTTGTTTTTTCCAGTTCGGCTTCGGCCATCTGCGAGGCAATCGTACGCTTCCAGATCAGGTCATACAGCCTTTTCTCTTGTGAAGAAGCTTCCACAGTAGCATTTTCCATATAGGTAGGACGGATCGCTTCGTGTGCTTCCTGTGCTCCTTTGGTTTTTGTAGTGAAGTGGCGCGGGTGCACATATCTTTCGCCCATCATGTTGATGATGGCTTGTTTGCTTCCTTCAGTTGCATATTCCGAAAGGTTTACCGAGTCGGTACGCATATAAGTAATAAATCCGGCTTCGTATAGCTTTTGTGCCAGCATCATGGTTTGTGCTACTGTATAGCCTAATTTACGTGCTGCTTCCTGTTGCAGGGTAGAGGTGGTAAATGGTGCCGCCGGACTCTTCTTTATCGGGCGTTTGGTAATGTCTTCAATGGTGAAAGTAGCTTCTTTACAGGTTTCAAGAAATGCCTTCGCTTCTTCTTTGGTTTTGAGACGATGGGCCAATTCGGCTTTCATTTCTACCAGTTTGCCGTCAATGTCCGGCACAAGGAATATGGCTGTAACCCGATAAGAAGCTTCGCTTTTGAATGCTTGTATTTCACGTTCGCGTTCTACGATCAGGCGGACAGCTACCGACTGTACACGTCCGGCAGAGAGAGCAGGTTTAACTTTTTTCCACAATACGGGAGAAAGTTCAAAACCTACGATTCGGTCAAGGATGCGTCGGGCCTGTTGTGCATTTACCAGGTTAATATCGATTTCACGCGGATTCTCGATTGCTTTTAATATGGCAGTCTTGGTGATTTCATGAAAGACAATTCGTTTTGTTTGTTCCGGCTTTAGCTTTAGCACTTCATAAAGATGCCAGGCAATAGCTTCTCCCTCGCGGTCCTCATCGGATGCGAGCCATACGACATCTGCCTTTTGGGCTTCTGCTTGCAGCTTCGCTACCAGCTCTTTTTTATCTGCAGGTATTTCATAATTCGGCTTGAAATCTTTTTGGATATCAATACTAAATTCTTTCTTCTTCAAGTCCCGGATATGTCCGTAACTGGAAAGTACTTTAAAATCTTTCCCAAGAAACTTTTCAATCGTTTTTGCTTTGGCTGGAGACTCGACAATTACAAGGTTTTTCTGCATAGTTTTTACTTTAATAAGGATGCCGGGGGGATGTCTTTCTAAGTTACAACCTCTTTACATCATAAAATTCGGAGGCAAAAGTAGAAAAAAACATTTTCCTTACCTTATAATATAGAGAGAATCTGTTTCTTTTTTGCAAAAAAAGACTTTTTTTAGGACTCGGAAGAGGTGGGGTGTGTGAAGATATGTTTTAACCAAATCTGCTTTTCTTACCAGGATTGTTTGCTTTCCCCGTAAAGAAAGGTTATCTTTGTCGTAATCGCTCGTTGTTTTACATGTACATGTAAAGCTGCTCCACATGCACATGTCGTATTGCCTGAGATGTACATGTCGTACTGCTTTAGATGTACATGTAAAACAATAAAGGACTACGGGAAAAGTATCGGATGTTTAAACCCTAATCAATAAACACTTATAAGAAAATGTCAATACCCTATTTAGTAAGAAAGAAAGTGAGCGTCATAGGCGGTAATAAGAAAGTGCGGTGGTATGCTGTACAGAAAAAGCTGCAGGAGCGCGGTGGTAAAACGGAGGAAGATGTGGCCCGTATCGTAGCAGAGCGGGGCGGATTCCGGGAAGGTGAAGTACAAGGCATCCTGACGGATGTCTCTTTGGTACTGGGAGAACTTCTGGCAGAAGGATATTCGGTGAGTCTGAAAGGAATCGGTACATTTCAGGTAGCTCTTACCAGTCCGGGAGCAGAACGCCCGGAAGATGTAACTCCGGCGACAGTGGAAGTGTCGCGTGTTTATTTTATAGCGGATCGTTGGTTAACGAGGCAAATCAGGAAAATGAAGTTTATTCGTATACCGTTGTCGAGCTATTTCCCGAAATCGATGTTGAGCAAAGAGGTGATAAAGGAAGAGAAAGCACAGGGCGATTTGCCGGGAGAGAGATTGGAGGATTAGCTGATTGCTTGTTCTATTCGACAGAAGGAGAATACTTTTCGGAGTGTTCTCCTTCTGTTTTTACAGAAAACTTATTCAGACAAAACAAAAAGCAAATAAAGCAAAGCGGGAATAAGGCTCTCCACTACTTTTGCAGCAGATAATCTGAGTTGCAGGGGATATGTTTTAGTTTTCAATATTCATCCCGATGACACAGAATAATGAGCTAAGTTTAACTTTTTAATGAATAGTAGTATGAAAAAACATGTTTTTCATCTGAGCATTTTACTCTTTGTGACGACTTTAGTCTTTTCCGGTTGTGGAGAGAACAGCATGGACGATGAACCGAAGTCTAATATCCGTAGTATTGTATCTTTTATTATCAAACCTGCTCCGAATGCAGGAAATGTACAGATACAACATCAGGGTATCATTGATGAGGCTAATAAAACCATTACAATTAAATTGCCGCAGCATCTGGATCTGACGGCCATTCGCCCTTCTATTATTGTCGGTCCCTGGGCTACTGTGTATCCTCAGAACCTGGAGGCGGTAGATCTAACAGCGGATGGATTTGAATATACCGTGACTGCACAGAGTGGAAAGCAAGCAGTTTATACGGTTATTAAAGATATGAGTTATCTATATTCAAAAGCCCAGATTTATGCTCTTTCATTCCCGGAAATAATTGATCCGGAAACCGGAGAACCTGTACGGGCGCTTGCGGTGGAATCGGCCAAAACAATTCGTGTGGAGGTTCCGAAAGGCACCAATATAACTCATCTGACTCCTTTATTAGAACTTTCACCCGATTCGTATAATGCAGTGTTTACTCAACCCTGGGATACCCCGCAGGATTTTACCAATCCTGTATCCTATACTCTCACCTCTGAGGATAAGAGTAAGACTGTTACATATACAGTAACTGTGGTAGAAAGACAAGAAGATTAATTTATTAAAATACGAATAGATATATGAAAACACACGTGATGTTGTTTTGTCTCTTCTTCAGTCTGCTGACGGGAGGGACATTGATGGCCCAGAATATACAGGTGTCAGGAACTGTTTCCGACTATATGGGGCCTATGGTAAGTGTGACTGTCCGGCTTCAGGGAACCGGAACCGGGACAGTGACCGATATGGACGGAAAGTATTCGCTCCAGGCACCCGCCAACGGGACGTTAGAATTCTCCTTCATGGGATATGAAACTCAGGTAGTGAAGATAAACAAACGCAATGTAATCAACATAACTCTGAAAGAATCGTCGGAGACATTGGATGAAGTGGTAGTAGTAGGCTACGGTACGGTGAAAAAACGTGATATTACCGGTTCTATCTCTTCTATAAATGAGAAAGATCTCCAATCTAACGAACCGATAAACTTAGGCTCGGCTTTGCAAGGCAAGATTTCGGGCCTGGACATTATGGGAACTTCCGAACCGGGGACTGCCTCTACTTTCCGTATCCGTGGTGCTTCTTCTTTAGGAGAGGGAGGTTCCAATCCGCTGTTTATTGTAGATGGTATGGAGGTGGCGAGCATCGAATCCATCAACCCGAGAGATATCGCTTCGGTGGAGGTGCTGAAAGATGCGGCATCGGCAGCTATCTATGGTTCGCGTTCGGCTAATGGTGTTATTTTGATTACTACTAAACAGGGGACAGAAGGAAAAGCGAAAGTATCGCTTAACTACTCCCTCAAACAATCACAAATTGCAAAGACACTTCCACAGATGAGCCGTGAAGATGGTATCGAATATGAAAAACTGCGTAACTATTACGATGGGCTTTACAATAATATCGCCAACCGCGACTCATTGAATCCTTCGTATACAGCCGACAATTACTACCAGGAATTGCTTTTCCGCAAGGCATATACTCATCAGTTGGACGCCAGTGTTTCGGGAGCCACTGAGAAAATCAAGTACTTTATGAGCGCCGGATACCTGGACGAACAGGGAATTCAGCTGAATACCTACAACAAACGCCTTACTACCCGTATGAATGTTGACTTCAAGGCTTCTTCCCGTCTGAACATCGGCAATCGTCTTGCTCTTTCCATCTCCGATCAGCGGCGCGCCACTTCCGAATCGCGTTATCGTATTCTGCAACGCCCCGCCAACTATAATGTGATAGAGCCGGACGGTAGTTATACGCCTATTCTTGCAAGCAGAAGTAATCCGCTTGCCGAGACGATGGTAGGAAAGAATAATTATAAGATCTATGAGCTGAATCTATATGACTTCGCGGAGTATGAGATTCTCAAAGATCTGAAGTTCAAAGCAAGTATTGCCGGAAACTTTTACCTGCAAAAGTATCAGAGCTTCCGTCCTGCCATTCTTGACGTAAATGGCAGACGCACTTCTGCTAACGAAGACTATCTCACTACCAACTGGACACACGAAGATGTATTGACCTATAATAAATCATTCAATGATCACGCATTAAGTGCTCTTGCGGGATTTAGTATTCAGAGTTATACAGCCGAGACTACCCGACTGGCCGTACTCGACAATATCAGCGATGCCATCGAAATATCGTATGCGTATGGTGGAGTCGATATGTCTAAAACCTATGCTATCAGTACTTCCAACCGGATGGCTTCTTTCTTTGGCCGTTTGTCATACAATTATAAGGGGCGTTATCTGGTGAACGCCAACGTTCGTTACGATGGCTCTTCCCGTTTCGGTGTAGACAAGCGCTGGGGTGTTTTTCCTTCCGTATCTTTGGGGTGGCGTTTCTCTGACGAAGAGTTCATGAATTGGATGAAACCCTTTGTAAATGATGCTAAGCTGCGTGTAAGTTATGGTGTGACCGGTAATCAGGTGGCAGGTAATTTTGCCTCATATGGTCTTTATTCGATTAATTATTATGCTGATATGTCCGGCATTTATCCTTCACAGTTGGAAAATAAAAACTTGGGTTGGGAGGAGACAACGCAATATAACTTTGGTCTGGACCTTAACTTCCTCGACGGACGTATTAATCTGATTGCTGATTATTATATTAAGACTACTTCGGACATTCTTTATCGTGTGAAGATTCCGCAGACAACCGGGTTTAACAGCGTTTTTCGTAATGTAGGCGATGTACGTAATCACGGTTGGGAGTTCACAATCAATACAACCAATATTCGTACCCGCGATTTTGAATGGAACACAAACCTTAATCTTTCATTCAATAAGAATAAGATAATCTCCGTTCCCGAAGGCGGACAGCAGATTCTTGACTGGGTATACCTGCTCGACAAGGGATATCCCGTAGGAACGATGTATGGCTGGAAAGCACAGGCCATTTTCCCCTATGATGAGTCCAATGCCTTTACTCCGGACTGGCGGCAGCTGACTCCCGTATTCGATGAAAAAGACCGCTTTACAGGCTATCAGCTGGACGGTGCTCCTTACAACGGAGATATTCAGCAACTCCGTTTCAGTACTGAGAGCGGACAAGTGTTCAAAGGAGGAGATGTGATGTGGGAAGACGTGAACAAAGATGGCGTGATTGATGCTAAAGACCGCCAGGTCATTGGTAAGGGTCAACCGGTTGTGATCGGTGGATTTGGCAATGACTTCAAGTACAAAGGTTTCGGTCTTTCTTTCTTCTTCTCGTTTGCCTTGGGAGGCGATGCGTTTAACTTCTTCGATCAGCAACGTTCCGAACACCGTTATTCGCCGATAACACGTGCCAATCCTATTAACCTTGCTAACTCCTGGAAAGCTCCCGGTGATATAGCCAGATACCCGAAACCAGCCCCATCGGCAGTGAATAATACGCGTATCGAGAGTAGTTTGTGGATAGAAGATGCTTCTTATATCCGTTTGAAAAACATTCGTCTTTCCTACGACCTGCCGAAGCAGATAGCAAAAAAAATCAACCTGGAATCCGTCAGCTTCTCACTGATGATGCAGAACTTCTTTACCTGGTCCAATTATTCCGGTTTTGATCCGGAACTTCCCGGTAAGAGTGCCTTCACCGTTGGATATGACGATGTGTCTTATCCGCGTGCAAAAGATATATTATTTGGTATAAACGTTAACTTTTAGATGATACAGATATGAAAAAGATAGGATTCATTTCTCTTCTGGTCTTGATGCTGACCTCCTGCCTGAACGACTTTCTGGATGTACAGCCTGTAAGCGATATCTCCACCAATAAGTTTTGGAAGACGGACAACGATGTCCGTGCCGGACTGAACTCTGCGTATGCTGCGTTGCAACAGACCTATAACAAAAATACCGGGGCCAATTATATGACCTGGTTTGAGGTACGTTCGGACAACTTTATCGGCTCTACTGCATCGAGCAACAATCAGCCCAATGCACCGATTAATACAAACAATCTGAATTCATCGTATCTTTCTTCCGATTGGAATGAGTGGTATAAAGTGATTTCTATTGCCAATTATGGCCTGCACTTTATACCTGGGGTACAGGATGTGACTGATAAAGTGCGTAATAATTATCTGGCAGAAGCTTATTTCCTGCGTGCTTTCTCTTATTTTAATCTGGCACGTATCTGGTGTAATGTTCCTCTGGTGACAAAACCGGTACTCTCTCTTTACGATGTGGATAAACCAAAACAGGCTTCCCAGGCTGACGTCTTGAAGCTGGTGGGCGAAGACTTGAAAGAAGCAGTCCGCCTGGTAGATACGGGTGCAGGAGATGTCTTTCGTTTCAACGCAGGAGCTTTGTATATGCTTTATACGGATTACGCTATGTGGATGCATGATTATGAGGCTGCCGAATTATATTCGCGTCTGCTAATGGAATTGAAAAAGTATAAGTTGGTGGAAGGGGTGAACTTCGCTACTGTATGCTCCAATGCAGAAACTACGGAGAATATCTGGACTATGAAGTGGAGTTATGAAAACAACTCTTACGTGCAGTTTATCTATCAGATGCATGTTGTTTCCGGCACACAGATGATTCCTTCATTGCGTGTGAAAGAGTTATGGGAAACGCCGGAATACCGGAAAGACTACCGCCGGTATCAGACTATTGACTCTACGGTAGTTTATTCAAGCAATCATGTTGAACGTTTCAATGGTCGTGCTGCCATCTGGAAATGGTGTCCGGGCGAACGGATGAAACAGTCGGATGTGAAATACTTCCCGCTCTATCGCTATGCTGATGTACTATTGCTTCGTGCCGAAGCACTGAATCAGTTGAACGATTATGAAGGTGCTGTCGCTCTGTTGAATCAGATTCGTAAACGTGCCGGCATTACAGAAAAAGAGATGAGTGAATTTGATATTACTGCCGATAAGAAGACGGCTATTGAAGATGCCATACTTCAGGAACGTCAACTGGAATTATTGGGTGAAGGCAAACGCTGGTTCGACCTCATTCGTACGGGACGGGCAATGACAGTGATGAATGATTTCTTCGAAAATTATATCCGGCAGTATTCCAATTTCAATTGCCAGACATTCGCAGAAGAGTGGCAACTTTACTGGCCGGTCTACCATAATAACCTGATGGAAAACGAGAACCTTACGCAATTCGGAAAATATTAAAGATGAATCAAAATGAAAAAGCTATATTCTATATTAATGATGGGGATACTGGTTGTTCTATTGTCCTCCTGCAACCTGTTCGGACTTGAACTGCAAAGAGATGCCGAATACAATTACAGTCCTGTACAGCTGACGATGGACATCACTGCTTACGAGTTTATTGAAACCCGGCGAAATATGGATATGTTTCTGCTTTATAAAGCAATCGAAAAAGCCGGCTATCGGGAGGCTTTTGAAACAAACGACCGTACGTATATCGTACTGAACGACGATGCATTGAGCGCTTATCTTTCCAGCAAACGTTTTACCGGACTGGATGCGATGTCGGTAACACAGATTCGTGAGATGCTTGATACATACATAATCAAGGGATGTTACCACGCTCTCGATCTTTCTACTACTCCGTTGGAAGTAGAGATTTTGAATCCAAAAACGCGGATGTTTCTCAGCTTGCGTCCGCAAGCCAGTGATGTGTCCGACCAATATCAGGTGATTATTAATAATGTCACCGGGTCGGGTAAAGTGACCAATGTGGTTACCTCCAATCTTCGGCCAACTAATGGAGTGATACATGTAGTGGGTGATTTCCCCGAATATATAGTACCAGAATGAAATATATAATTGTATGAAAACAGCCTTTCGTTTATTAACTGTATTCGTATTTGCAATGTCCGGCTTCCTGCCGGGCGTTGCAAATACGCGTTTTATTTTGCCCCTCTCTGTAGAGGCTAATGAGTTTGAAACTATGATGGAGAAGGTCCGGGCAGAGTTTGCCAAGAGTCCTTCCATTGACGACGCATTGAGTAAGTACAACGCAACCAATGGTTCGTTTACCGATATTGATTATAGCAAAGAAGACCGTACCGACTGGGAACCACTGACCCATATTGACCGTGTGTACGACTTTGTCTTTGCCTATACTAATCCAGGTAATAAATATTACGAGAGTGAGGCTTTGTATGAGAAGATTGTGGCTGCGCTAAACTATTGGTATCAGCGTAATCCGTATTGTGATAATTGGTGGTATAACCAGATTGCCGAACCGCAGCGTATCGGTGTGCTACTTATCCAGATGCGTATCGGTAAACAACAGATTCCCGCTGATTTGGAGAATCGTACTTTACAGCGTATGAAAACCGATGGTGGTAATCCGGCAGACTGGACAGGGGCCAACCGGACAGATATTGCTTTGCATTGGATTTACAGGGCCTGCCTCACGGCAGATGTAACATTACTCCGTAATGCTATTAATTATGTCTATAATCCTGTACAGTATACCACGGGTGAAGGTTTCCAGCATGATAACTGCTACTTCCAGCATGGGGCTCAACTTTATATCGGTGGATACGGCGATGAAATATTGAAAGGGGTTACTCAGGTAGCTATGTATACGCGAGGTACACAGTATGCCTTGTCCGAAGCCCGGTTGCAGCTATTGAGCAAATTCATGCGCGAAACGTATTATCAGACAATTCGTGGTGCTTATATGCTGTTTGATGTTTTAGGTCGTGGTGTAAGTCGTCCCAGCGGAACAAGTAAAGGAAGTACTTCTCTTTATGCTGAACGTATGATGATACTTGACCCGGAACATGCCGAAGAATATGCTGCGATTATCGAACGTCTTGGAGGCCGTAAATCAGCGGATTATGGAGTGAAACCGTTGCATACCCATTATTTTCGTGGAGATTATACTTTACACGTTCGTCCCGGATATACATTTGATGTCCGTACGGTTTCTACCCGTACCATGCGTTGCGAATATGGTAACGGTGAAAACTTAAAGACTTATTTCATGTCCGATGGCTGTACGAATATGGTGATTAAAGGTAATGAGTATGCCGGTATTTTTGCTATGTGGGATTGGGCACGGATTCCCGGAGTTACTGCTCCTCAGATGAAGACCATCCCTCAAGCAGTCAGTGACTGGCAAACAAGAGGGACCTCCAAGTTTGCCGGAGGAGTGTCGGATAGTATCTATGGCGCAACGGCCTATTCTTATGAGGATAAATACAAAAACATTAATACTGCTGCCCGTAAGGCATGGTTCTTTTTTGATGACGAAGTGGTTTGTCTTGGTGCAGGAATAACTTCTACAGCAACGGTTCCCGTGAATACGACTATCAACCAATGTACTTTGGTAGGAGGTAAGGCAACTGTCTCTGCCAACGGACAGGTGGCCGAAGTTGCCATGGGAGAATATGCCTACGACAATAATTTGAATTGGGTATGGCATAACAATATAGGCTATGTCTTCCCTGATGGAGGAAATGTTTTCTTGTTGAATCAGAGCCGTTCCGGTAGCTGGTATGATATCAATACAACTGCTTCGAAGACGGTGATGAAGAAAAACGTGTTTACACTTGGGTTCAATCACGGGCAGTCGCCGAAAGATGATACGTATGCCTATATTGTTGTTCCGAACAAGTCATCTGCTGCAGAAATGGCCGCTTATCCGATGGATAATATCGAGATTCTGGCAAATACAGATTCAATGCAAGTAGTTAGAAATAAGAAGTTAGGTGTTTGGGAGTTTATATTCTATCAAGGTGCAACTTTCACTCACGGTGAACTTAGTGTCAAAGTAAATAAAGGATGTGCCCTGTTATTTAAAGACATTGAAAAAACTTCCGTACAGTTTCATATTGCCGATCCGGCACAGACACAATCAAAGATAAATGTAGAGGTACATATTCCCTCCGTGTCTCTGCAGACAAAGAGTATAGAATGTGATTTTACCGGTACGGGTATCTATGCCGGGCAGTCGAAAGTATATACTGTAGATACAAACTCTCCTACCGGATTACAACCGGTAGGTACGGTTTCTGCCGTCGGACTTTCGGTATACCCCAACCCGGCAGCAGTAAACGAACCGGTATCTGTTGTTTGGGAAGAGGGTAAATTGTCATCAGAAGATATTGGCAGGATTGACTTTTATACATTGGCAGGAACCTGCGTTACAAGTTGTGAAATGAATGGTGGAAAAGCCTCCGTTTCGTTCGATAAATCAGGATTGTATATTGGTCGGGCACAAGGGAAAAATCCGGTCAATAGTATTAAGGTGCTCGTGAAGTAGTTAAAAAGCGAATCAGGCAAAATAAAAGACGAATCAGACAAGCTTCAGAGAGGTGTAGGACCTACTTTTGCACTGTGAACGTTCAAATAAACCTTTTTATTAACGCTTTAAATTTTATTCGATTATGAATCTTATGAGTACAAAAAAAATCACAGTGAAGTCTTCTTTAAGTAAGGTAGTATGTATCCTCGGTTTGGGAATGATGTCGTTGACAGGAACAGCTTATGCTGAAGAGGGGGGGACCCAGATTAAGAAACTGATTCCTATCGCTGACGGCTTTGTCCGTGGTAAAGATTACATGGATGTAGTGCAATCGAACCAGTCCATTTCCATGCACGTGATGAACGGTGGAGGTGAAGGTGATAATGCCGACCGTATGGCCTATATGAAGTTTGATATTACAGATATTATAAATCTGCCGGCAGATGCTGTTATCAGCAAAGCACAATTGCGTCTGTATATTCATGATGCTCAGGAAGCGGCAAGCGAAGTAAACCTGATACTCTCCGATGTGCCCGATAATAACTGGGAGGAAGGGACTTTGTGTTACTCTAACCGTCCTTATGAAGGGGATTATATTGCCGAATGTCCGGGCGAATATATGAAGTGGAACGGAAATGATAATTTTGACGAAACGAGATGTTTATATCTGGATATGACTGATTATATTAAGAAACAGCATACTGCCGGACGTTCTGTTATTTCACTTCATTTGTATCAGGATATTGTGTCTGCTACCTGGAAGAACCTGATGGAAATTTCGACCCGTGAAGCTGGCACTCAAAATGAAGAAAGGTGCCCGACACTTACAATAGAGTATACTTCTAATGCAACAGGTATTCAGAATATCGATGGCGGAAAAGCCGGAAAGATCACTGCCATTCCCTCTTTGGCAGGTGTAAATGAAGTTATTACTTTACAGACTGCTTTGCCGGAAGAAAATACTGGTAATGTAACTGTAGAGGCTTATGATGTAGTAGGCAAATGTGTGAAGTCTGTGGCATTGACCGGTACTGAAGCGACTATTGCTTTTGAACAGGCCGGTATGTATATCCTGCGCGTAAACGCCAATGGCAAACAAATCAATAGTACAAAGGTAATAGTAAAATAAGGTAAATCAGGAAAGAAGCCATAGTAACCTCGTAACATCGGGGGCTATGGCTTTTTTGCAAATAGAATCAAAGCTTTTTATGATAAAGAAAATCTTATCCGTAACTGTCTTGCTGGCTTTTGCTGTTTCTGTAGAAGTAGTTGGTGAATCACTTCCTTATTGGAGGGATATGAATGTGATGGCGGTCAACAGGGAAGAACCGAGAACGACTTTTATGTCTTATGACAATCGTACAGATGCATTGACCGGAGTATATGAATGTAGTCCTTACTATTATTTGCTGAATGGAACCTGGAAGTTCCGCTATGCTGATGATGAAACAGAACTTCCTGCCGATGCCACCAGCCAGTTTGTTGATTTAAGCGGATGGGATGATATACATGTACCCGGAAACTGGGAAGCGCAAGGGTTTGGTACTGCTATTTATGTCAATCAATGCTACGAGTTTGCACCTCAAAATCCCCATCCACCACAATTGCCCGAACGGGTACCGGTAGGAGTATATTGCCGTGAAATTACGGTTCCTGATGGTTGGCAGGGAAGAAGCATCTATTTACACATAGCCGGAGCAAAGTCCGGTGTATATGTTTATCTGAATGGAAAAGAGGTAGGCTATAATGAAGATTCTAAAAATCCTGCGGAGTTTCTGATTAATTCTTACCTGAAACCAGGAAAGAACCTGTTGACTCTGAAGATGTACCGTTGGAGTACCGGTTCTTATCTGGAGTGCCAGGATTTTTTCCGGATCAGTGGCATCGAACGGGACATATTCCTGTGGTCGCAGCCACAAACAGCGGTTCAGGATTTCCGGGTAATATCGACGCTGGACGATACGTATAAAAACGGTATTTTTCGTTTGTCGGTAGATGTGAAGAATACCGGACTGATAGCTGTTGATACTCGGGTTGGCTTTGAGTTACTTGCCGCTGATGGTAGAAAAGTGGCGACCGGAGCAAGTGTTTTAAAGGTAGGAGCAGCCGGGCAGGAAACCGTGGCTTTTGAACGGGAACTATCTCATGTGTTGACATGGACATCTGAAGCCCCCCATTTGTACAAATTGCTGATTACAGTGGAAAAGAATGGGAAATTAGAAGAAATCATTCCTTTCCGGGTTGGCTTTCGCCGTTTTGAAATAAAGGAGAGCGATTATGTAATCGGGGGTAAACGGCAACCATTATTTTTTGTAAACGGGCAACCGATTAAACTCAAGGGAGTGAACATCCACGAAACAGATCCTGTATGTGGACATTACGTGACTCCTGAAAAGATGCGGAATAATTTCCGGTTAATGAAAGAGAATAATATTAATTCCGTTCGCCTTAGTCACTACCCTCAGGACCGGCGTTTTTATGAAATGTGCGATGAGTATGGGTTTTATGTATATGATGAGGCGAACATCGAGTCACATGGGATGCGTTATGATTTAAAAAAAGGGGCCAGTCTGGGAAATAATCCTGCGTGGCTGGAGAATCATCTGTACCGTACAAAAAACATGTATGAGCGTAATAAGAATTATCCTTCCGTCACTATTATCTCTCTGGGTAATGAAGCCGGAAACGGATATAATTTTTATCAGACTTATCTGTGGGTGAAAGAGAGGGAACAAAGGTTAATGAATCGTCCGGTGTGTTACGAACGTGCTTTGTGGGAGTGGAATACCGATATGTATGTTCCTCAATATCCTTCTGCAGCCTGGTTGGAAGAGATAGGAGAGTCTGGTGCTGACCGTCCGGTGATTCCCTCCGAATATGCTCATGCAATGGGAAACTCTACCGGTGATTTGTACGGACAGTGGCAGGCTATTTATAAATACCCCCATTTACAAGGCGGGTATATCTGGGATTGGATAGATCAGGCGCTGTTGGCTACAGGTAAAGATGGGAAAACTTTTTATGCTTATGGGGGTGATTTTGGGGTTAATCGGCCTTCGGATGGAAATTTTGTAATTAATGGTTTGGTAGGACCGGATCAACAACCGCATCCATGTATGGCAGAGGTAAAATATACCCATCAGGATGTGGGCTTTAAAGCGATTGATCTTGCGAAGGGAGAGATTGAGATAACCAACCGCTTTTATTTTACAGATTTATCCGGTTATCGGATAGCATATCGTATTTTCGATGGTGAAGGGGTTGTAAAAAGAGGAACACTGCCACTATCTCTTCAACCACAGGAGTCTGCCATTGTTACTTTGCCAGTGAAAGAATTGGTGTTAAAACCGGGACATACCTATTTTGCTTGTCTGGAAGTTACTTCTTTGAAGGATACTCCTTTGGTTGCTGCCGGTCATCTGGTGGCTTATGATCAGTTCGAACTTCCGTTGAAAGTTGATAAATTACCATACTGTCCGGTGGCGGCTCCGAAACTGGATATTGTAAGACAGGGAGATGAAGTGTCTGTGGTATCCGGTAAAGTGAATTTCACTTTGAATACGAAAGAAGGGAGGGTGACTTCTTATCGCGTAAACGGGCGGGAATATTTCAAAGATAACTTTGGATTACAGCCTAACTTCTGGAGAGCACCCAATGACAATGATTATGGAAACGGAGCTCCGAAACGTCTACAAGTATGGAAACAGGCCAGCCGGGAATTTAATATGGTGAACTGCACGACAGAGGAAAAAGAGAACGGAAATATCCTTCTGACAGCAGATTACTTGCTACCTGTTGGTAATCATTTTATTCTTTGTTACGAAGTATGTCCGACGGGAATTGTGAAAGTCTCTGTTCGGTTTACTCCTGTGGAAGTGGAAGAAGGAGTTATTGTTAAATCAGAGGCAGAACTGATGGCTACTTATACACCGCAGGCAAAGTTGGACAAGATACGGAAAAATGTGCTTGAAGTACCTCGTATCGGAGTGCGTTTCCGTATACCGGTACAATATAATATGGTTAATTATCTGGGACGTGGCCCCGAAGAGAATTACATAGATCGTAAGATGGGAACTCCGGTCGGGTTATATAAAAGTACTGTAGATGATATGTATGTTCCTTATGTTCGTCCTCAGGAGAATGGGCACCGAACGGATACGCGCTGGCTCTCTTTGACAGACAAGAACCGGAAAGGACTGATGGTAGTTGCCCATGACCTGCTGGAATTTAATGCCTTGAGAAATTGTATAGAGGATTTTGATGCAGGAATAGCAGATACACCCTATCAGCTTCGGCAGGGTCACAGTGCGGATATTTTCCCCCGCGATTATGTAGAAGCTTGTTTGGATGTTTGTCACCAAGGAGTGGGTGGATATGACAGTTGGGGGGCAAGACCGACACAGGCAGCCACGATTTATGCGAATGAGGAATATCGGTCGGAATTCTGTCTGATTCCTGTGGCAAATGAACAAGAAATAAAATCCTGTTCTGTGCTCGATTTCTGGCAATAGTTGTATTTTTGTCGGTGAAGTTGTTACAGAACAGTTAAAAAACGGGTTACTTATGCGATACTATAAAAAACTTTTTTGGGTATGTCTTTTTCTGCTTTCCCTGCTTTCTGTTCCGGGAGCCGGAAAGGAAGGGTATCTATTCAGAAATGTTTCTCCCGAAGGCGGTTTCTATTATGATGGTGTGCGGCAGATATTGCAGGATCGATATGGTTTCATCTGGATACTGATGGATAATGGGCTTTATCGTTTTGACGGATACGAGTATAAGCATTATTATTCGGACTTTCTGAAGATAGATTCCTCGGTGGGCTGGCAGTTCAATGCTATCGGGCTGGATGGAGAAGGACGTTTACTCATTGCAACGAATAAGGGGTTGTACGGTTACGTTAAAGTATCCGATTCATTTGATAATTTATTGGATACGTTTGTCCGTTTTCTGGCACTCGATAACCGGGATAGGGTATGGGTTGGTTTAAACGATGAATTTGCCCTGCTCGATGAAGAACATCACACAACTGTACGAGCCTTGTATGAAGGACAGGGAATTGGAGGAACGACTGCTTATGCCAGAGACGAAAACAGTTTTTTTGTGGCTGCCGATGGTAAAGTCTTTCGCTATGATGCTGATACGAATAAATTCTCACTCTTTTTTAGCTTTGCGGCTGGAAGTTACATTCAGAGCCTTTGTAAGTACCAGAACAAACTGTGGGTACTGATTGAGAATGAAGGGCTCTTTAAAGTTGATATTCCTACAGCAACGATAGATGAAACGTTCGATTTCTTTCACGTTGAGAATGGGGGGAATGTATTGACGAAGATGCTCTGTATGGACAAATATGGTGAGCTGTGGATTGCTACTCAAAGGGGATTGTATATATTGAATCCTGATACCCGGAGATATACCCGCTACTTGCATTCGGCATTAAACCCATTCAGCCTGCCCAACAATTCCGTTTGTTCTATTTCCGAAGACAGGCAACGGAATATCTGGATTGGAACTTATTCGGGTTATATTTGCCATACGAATCTGAATGAATCAGAATGGGTGAAAACTTATACGCCACGGGAAGAGTCTCTCAATCATAATCTGGTAAGTGGTTTTGCTGAAGAGGGTGATCGCTTGTGGATTGCCACTGAAGGGGCGGGGCTAAATTGTCTGAACAAACGTACCGGGGATTTTACTTATTACAGCCAGAGTACTACCGGAAACGGCTTGTCTTCGGATAATGTGAAGTCGCTTGTGATGGATTCGCATCATAATCTTTGGATAGCCACTTTCCGTGGAGGACTGGATTGTTTCAATTCTGTCACAAATAGATTCCGGCATTTTCATTATGATCGTACGGATGTAAATACACTTCGTTCGAATAACCTTAGAAAGATTGTTGCAGAAGCGGATTCCGGCCTTTGGGTAGCTTACCAACTGGACAAATTAGTCGTTTCATTTTATTCATATGCCAATGAACGCTTCACGCATTGCCATTTTACGGATAAGAGTGATAGCGATACATTCATTTTCGATATGTGTCGAGGTAGTGGTCATCGGCTTTGGATTATTTCGCATAGTAAACTGTATGCACTGAATACAAAAGATTACACCGTTGTTCCTGTTGCACTTGATGGTATTGCCCATCTTAATGCTCAATCCATTTGTGTAGATGGGAGTGATAATCTTTGGATCGGGACTATTGGGTACGGATTGATACGTTACAATCCTCGCTCCGGACAGACAGAGCGCTTTAATGAAATCCTTACATTGGGCGCTTTCTCTATTTTCAGTATCTGTACCGATGATGAGAATAATCTTTGGATGGGGACAGATAACGGTCTGTTCCGTTTTAATACTGCAGAGCTACACTTTGCCCGTTTCGATCAGAAAGACGGGATGCAGGGAAATGTTTATTATCCTCTCTCTTCTTTCCGGAGTAAGACGGGAGAATTATGTTTTGGCGGGACTAATGGTTTCAGTCTTGTCAATCCGAAAGAAACGAATCATAATGATATAAAACCGCAGGCCATTATCTCCGGATTCTATCTTGATAATGCTCTGGCTACCCCTCCTGCTCGCAATGATCGTTTGGATAAGTATTCAGGACTACCTGAGGAGATTGTACTGGAGTATGACCAGGCGAACTTTGGTTTTGCTTTTTCATCGGACAATTATTATATTCCGCGTAAGAACCGCTATCGCTATCGTTTGGTGGGTTACGATGATAAATGGATAGAAGTGGATGCAGATGCCCGTAAAGCATCTTATTCCAAAGTTCCTGCGGGAAATTATGTTTTTGAGGTATTGGCCTCCAATAATGACGGGGTGTGGAGTGAATCGCCTACACGTGTGCATGTTCTTCGCCTGCCTGCTCCCTGGCTGAGTGTATGGGCTTATCTGCTATATGTTATACTGTTAGCAGTGGTTACATTCTTTATTCTACGTTATTATACCGAACGTAAGAATCTGAAACTACAACTCTATCTGGAGAATATGGATAAAGAAAAGAAAGAGGAGATTCATCAGTCGCAGTTGCGCTTCTTTACTAATATCTCCCATGATTTCCGAACTCCGTTGTCTCTTATTATCGGAGCTGTGGATCGTCTGCGTGAAGAGGGGTTACCGGAATATTACTATGGCATACTTAGCAGCAATGCCAAGCGTTTGTTGAATCTGGTAAATGAATTAATGGATTTTCGGACAATTGAAAACGGGAAATTACCGCTGCAGGTGGAACCGACGGATGTAAACGATCAGGTACGGCGCATTACTGCTGACTTCCGTAACCATGCGCAGCAACACAATATTCAGTTTGATATCCGTTTAGATGCAGATTTACCAAAAGAACTTTGTATTGATCGGAGTATATTCGAAAAGATATTGATGAACTTGCTTCATAACGCTTTTAAATATACAAAGGATGGAGGGCGTATTTCTGTTGAGACTTATGCGCGTGCAGAGGCTTTCGTACCGGCACGTTCCCATTCATTTACGGTGAATGGAGAAGGAGGGGCTAAAAACTGTTTTGCTATTGCCGTGCGTGATACGGGTATTGGTATTTCACAGGAGTCCATCAGTAGTGTCTTCGAACGGTTTTATAAGGTGAATACGGTTAACTTTGACAAGCACCTGGGTACAGGCATTGGCCTGGCATTGGTACGTAGCCTCGTATTATTGCATCGAGGTACAGTGAGTATTCACAGTGAACCGGAACAAGGTACTGACATGGTGGTTTGCCTGCCATTGGACGGAGGGGTTTACACGGTGGATGAACGGCTTAATGTAACGGAAACAGTTATATCGGATGAAATTACTGTTTCTGAAGAGCCTAAGGTAACATTTGAAAACGAGCTATTGTTGGAAGAGCCGGAGGTTCCTGTAACGGAGGAGAGGAAACGGTTGTTACTGGTGGAAGATAATGATGACTTACGGCGTATGATTGCCGATTTTCTCTCTGTGAAATTTGAGACCATAGAGGTGGAGAATGGAAAACTGGCTTCCGATTATCTGGCAACACACAGTGTAGACCTTATTATTTCGGATATCATGATGCCTGAGAAAGATGGTATTACCCTCTGTCAGGAAGTGAAAACGGATGTGGCTACATCACATATCCCGTTTGTCTTGCTGACGGCAAAGACCAGTCTTGAGAGTAAACTCGAGGGAGCTTCAGCGGAAGCAGATCTCTATTTTGAAAAACCGGTAGATTTCAATTTGCTGTTACTCTCCATTCAGAATATCTTTAAGCGTCAGGAACAGCTTAAAGAGTATTATGCACGCAACTATTTTGCTGATGCTTCGGAGTTATCCACCAATCAGGAGGATAGTCGTTTTATGAAAGAGTTTGTCGATATTCTGGAACGTAATCTGGAGCAGGCAGATATGGATGTGAATTCCATTGCTGCCGAGTTGTCAATGAGTCGTAGCAAGCTATACGCCAAGATTAAAAGTATAAGTGGCAAGTCTATCGTAGAATTTATTCTGGGATATAAGCTTCGCAAGGCAGCACGATTGCTGGTAAAGGAGAATTTGACAATCCGGGAGGCCATGGATCAGATTGGTATCGAAAGCCAGTCATACTTTACCCGTGCATTTAAGAAAGAATTTGGTGATACACCGACGGCGTTTGTGGCAAAGTATCGGAAATAAAGAGGAGTAAAATTGAAATAATTCCTTTTGTAAGTGCAATAAAGCAAAACGAACAAAAGGTATAACGAATAAGGCAATCCGAATAAATGGGTTGGTTCTACTTTTGCGTCAGATAACGAAAGCAAAAAAGTATGAACTACAAAATTATCGGATTCTTGTTATTCCTCTCTGTAGGCCTGTCTACAGAGGTGCTGTCTGAAAATAAAAACAATCTAAAAAGGGGGTATGTGGACCTTCCTTTTGACCATAGTGATGTATTGTGTACTTTACAAAACGTTGCCGACTGGCAATTGGAACATTTCACTTACTCCCGGACAGGAACTCCCGGACATTTGCATGATGCTGGCATCGATGCCTGGACAAATGCTACGTTCTATCTGGGGCTTTCTCAGTTGGTGCGTCTGTCAGATACCAGTCGATATAATGATTGGCTTTGCCGGATTATAGCTGATACACATGGACGGCTACCGGCCAATTTTGCAGGTCACTCTCAGTATTCTCTTTATCATGCCGATGAACTTTGTATGGCTCGTTTCTATCTTGATCAATATGAGCTATCGCGGGCTTCTCATTTAATGGCTTCTGTCAGTGAACGTATTGATTGGATTCTGGCTCATCCCGCTGACACGATGATGGATTATCGTAATAAACAGACATGGACGTGGAGTGATGCTCTTTTTATGGCACCGCCTGTGTATGCCCGCTTGGCTCAAATTACCGGTAATACTGAGTATCTCTGGCAGATGGATCGTAATTTCCGGCGAACATATGCCCATCTCTATGATACTGACGAACATTTATTTTATCGGGATGATAGTTATCTGGGACGTACAGAAGCTAATGGACGAAAAATATTCTGGGGGCGTGGTAATGGTTGGGTAGCTGCCGGATTGGTTAGTCTGCTGGAGGAATTACCTTCCGATTCTCCTTATCGCTCTTTTTATGAGCAGCTTTTTAATCAACTTGTTGCCCGGCTTATCAGTCTGCAAGGGGCGGATGGCAGCTGGCACGCCAGTTTACTCGATCCCGATAGTTATCCTGCACCCGAAACCAGTGCAACTGCCTTGATAACTTATGCGTTGGCTTATGGTTTGCGTACCGGATTATTTTCCGGAACAGATTATGCTCTTGCACTGACTCGTGCCTGGCATTCTCTTTGCGCAGCTATTGATGCTGACGGGAAGTTGGGGTGGACGCAGCCTATTGGTGCCGATCCAAAGAAGGTAACACGTGAAATGACTGCTACTTATGGAGTAGGTGCATTTCTTCTTGCCGGAAGTGAACTCTATCGTTTACTGATAACTCAATCATCGAGACAGGTTCACTCTTTCAATGACGGATGGAGTTTCTGTAAGGGGCCTTCTATGGCAGAATCAGTACTGGTTGGTACTCCATTTGTTACGGAATGGGAACCCGTTAAAATACCTCACACATGGAATAATGTCGATATGCAGACCCAACGGAATGATTACTATGCGGGGCCGGCCTGTTATCAGAAAACGTTTGTTCCGGATCATAGTTTACGTGGAAAGCGTCTTTTCCTTCGTTTCGAGGGGGTAGGGGCGGTGGCTCGTGTCTACGTCAATCAGGGACTTGCTATTGAGCATCGGGGAGCTTATTCTGCTTTTGCGGTAGAGATTACCTCTTTACTTGATTTCGGACGGGAGAATACGATTACTGTTTTTGCTGATAACACTCCCCGGCCTGATATTATTCCGGTCAATAATAATCTGTTCGGGGTTTATGGTGGTATCTATCGTCCTGTGCAGTTGATTGTGACGGATCGTGTAAATATTGCCGTTACTGATTATGCCTCTCCGGGTGTTTATATAGATCAGCACAAGGTAACTTCCCATGTTGCAGAGATTACGGTCCGCACAAAATTAGAGAATCGCTACAAAGAACCCCGTTCCGTGGTGATGGATTATTTGTTGTTTGAGGCAGACGGTACTCTGAAAGAAAAGAAATCACATGAAATCACTCTTTCCCCTCAAGGGAGACAGACCGATATACAGCCATTTACCATTCGTCGGCCCCATCTCTGGCAAGGATTAGATGATCCGTACCTGTATCGTATTGTTGTCCGGGTTAAGTCCGGTGGGCATATTGTTGATGAAATAATTCAACCTCTTGGTTTGCGTCATTTCGAACTACGGGCAGGCGGCGGCATGTATCTCAATGGTCGGCGTGTTCCAATGTATGGGGTTTGCCGGCATCAGGACTGGTGGCAATCGGGAAGTGCCCTCACTCCTCAGCAACATGATACAGACCTCTCTATTATCCGTGAATTGGGAGCTACCACTATTCGCCTGGCACACTATCAGCAATCGGAATATGTTTATTCGCGTTGTGATAGCATTGGTTTTCTGGTTTGGGCAGAAATACCTTTTGTGAACCGTGTCAGTACGCACGAGGCGGAGAATGCAAAAGAGCAATTACGCGAACTGATCCGGCAGAATTACAATCATCCCTCCATTTATGTCTGGGGAGTACACAACGAAGTCTACGGTTATGGTGAAGATGATGGACTTTATACAGACAGCACTCGTTTCTCTCCGGTGGTTGCTTTGACTTCCGATTTGCATGATTTGGCAAAGACAGAAGATCCTGTCCGTCTGACAGTCTCCGTAAACGGTCATGCTGCTCCCGGACACGGAGTCAATATGAATACCGATATTCAAGGAATCAATCGTTACTTCGGCTGGTATGAACGCCGTATTCAGGATCTGGAACCTTGGTTAGAGTCGATGGAACGGGATTATCCCGGTTATCGTATCATGCTCACCGAGTATGGTGCTGAGGCTAATCCGAAACACCAGGAAGAATTGGCCGGTGATGTCGGTGATTGTTGTGGTTTTGACCGTCGCTATACGGAAGCTTTCGCTACCCGTTTTCATGAAATTCAGTGGGGAATTATCTCACGCCATCCTTACTTATTGGCCTCTTATGTGTGGAATACGTTTGATTTTGCTACGCCTGCTTCTTCACAGGGTGGAGTTGAAGCCCGGAATATGAAGGGACTGGTGACTTTTGACCGGCAATGCCGGAAAGACCCTTTTTATTGGTACAAAGCCAATTGGAGTAAAGATCCCGTACTTTATATCACTCAGCGACGCGTAGTGGAACGGAGGCAAAAACATACACCTGTGACGGTTTATTCCAATGTGGGTATTCCCCGCTTATTTGTCAACGAACAGGAAGTAACGGGAGTTATCAAGGGTACTACCTCTGTTCATTACATCTTTCCGGATGTTGAACTAAAGGAGGGTGATAATCAACTGAATGTTCGGGCAGGTGAAGGAGAGAAAGCGATAGAAGATACTATCTACTGGCATTATTCAGGTATCCTTTCGCCGGATGCTCCTGTGCATCCCCAGGAGAAAGAAGGAGAACACGTCGGACTATAATGTTACTATTACCTGTCAGCAAGTGTATATTTTGATAGGAGAAGTAACAGGTAGACCTTTGTATTAGAAACTTAAATAGATTATAGTTATGAAAAGAAACTTTGTTTTGTTTATGCTGATAGGTTTTTGCCTGTTAGGTTGTCAGGAAATTCCCCGGCAACAGTTGCCCATTTCTGCTTCTGTGCCGGAGCGTCCGGCCGGGCAGACAGATGTATTAAATCTGGCGTGTGAACCGGTTCCTGAAGTTCGCGTTGCTTTTATCGGTTTAGGAATGCGTGGGCCGGGAGCAGTCCGCCGGATGACTTACATTCCCGGTGTGAAGATTGTGGCTCTTTGTGATGTAGAAGAAAGTCGTACCAAAGCTGCGAATGAGATTCTTACGGAACGTGGTCTGCCCAAGGCACGGGAGTTTTACGGAGATACTGCTGTTTGGCGTAAAGTCACTGCATTGCCGGATGTCGATTTAGTATATGTGGCCACTGACTGGCGAACTCATGCTATGATGGGGGTACAAGCCATGAAAGATGGCAAGCATGTTGCGATTGAAGTACCTGCGGCTATGTCAATGGATGAAATCTGGGCTTTGGTTAATACTTCCGAACAGACCCGGAAGCATTGTATGCAACTGGAAAACTGTGTCTATGACTTCTTTGAACTGACAACATTGAATATGGTACAACATGGATTACTGGGTGAGGTACTTCATGGTGAAGGTGCTTATATACATGGGCTTCAACCTTACTGGAATCAGTACTGGAATAACTGGCGTATGGATTTTAACCGGCAACACCGGGGAGATGTATATCCTACTCATGGTTTAGGACCTGTCTGTCTGGCTATGAATATTCATCGTGGTGATAAGATGAACTACCTGGTTTCTGTAGATACCAAAGCGGTGGGTAATCCTGCTTTTATCAAAGAATCTACCGGTGAAGAAGTGAAAGATTTCCGGAATGGTGAACATACTTGTACAATGATTCGTACTGAGAAGGGACACTCTATTCTGATAGAGCATAATGTTACTTCTCCCCGACCTTACAATCGTATGTTCCAACTGACCGGAACAAAAGGGTTTGCTAATAAATATCCTGTCGAGGGTTATCTCATTGCCCACGATAAGAATACCGGAGACGGTAGCGACTATGAAAATCTGGAAGAACATGTTTGTATGTCGGAAGAGGAAAAAACGGCTTTAATGGAAGAGTATAAACATCCTATTATAAAAGATATTGAGGCACTTGCTAAAGAAGTTGGTGGGCATGGCGGTATGGATTTTATCATGGATTACCGCTTGATTTACTGTCTGCAAAGAGGGCTTCCTCTTGATATGGATGTTTACGATCTGGCAGAATGGTGCTCTCTGATTCCTTTGACAGAAATCTCGCTGGATAATAATTCTGCTCCGGTTGAAGTACCGGATTTTACTCGCGGGGCCTGGAATAAGTTGAGCGGTGTGCGGTTTGCGCAATAAGAAACAGTTGATAAAATTTATATATCCCCCATATAGAATGCCCTCTTCTCCTGATCGAGACAGAGGGCATCTTTTTTACTTATTATGTTAGTCTGAAATACCTGTTGTATTTGGGTAAAGTGTCGGTTGCATTTATAGACAATGCCATTGGCATTCAGAATCGGAAACTCAGACCACCCAGGAAATTAATGCCTTCAGTGGGATAGAGCAGATAACGCTGGAATTTCTTGTTTAACAGGTTATCCGCCTTTGCATAGACAGAGACTCCTTTAAACAAGTGGTAAGTGGCTCCTATACTAAGATCGCTGACGGCAGGGAAGAATGTTTTGCTAAATCCGTAATATCTTTCAGCCCGCCAGATGTATTGATAACCTACATTTAACCACAGAGCCGGAATGGGATGTACTTCTACTTTAAAATCAAGTTCCGTCTCCGGTTTCATCCATAGAGCGGGATTGTAATTTGGGGAGGATACATTATCTGTATAGGCATCGCTGGCTTGCCAATGGCGGTAGATACCTTTACCTGAGAGTGTAAACAAGTCCTTATAGGCATAACTGGCACTGAGCCCGGCATAAATATTATTCGTTGAAGTTTGTCTCAGGTCAATGAAATCGCCGGCTGTTCCGCCTATCCAGCTATTTTCTATCTGATACAGATCATCTTTGAGATTCTGATATCCGGCAAAGAGGTTAAACCATAAACCTGTTACGGGGCTTGCTTTGAACCCTAAAGTGGCATTGAGCTGCTCATAGGTATCTCTCACCTCGTTAGAAGGGTCGCTGTATGGGTTATAAGTCTCCAATCGGCGCAGGTCATTGAGTTGTCTGCCCCCTGTAGCATTGGCGTAGACCACATAACTGTCTGAGAATACATATTGTATGGTTACATCCGGAGAGACACGAAATGATTTGCCATTACCGAAAGAGAAATCAACATTGGCTCCTAAGTGCAGTCGCCAATCATCGTTGTTGAGTTCGTAGTACGGGTTTAAGTCTACGACGGTACGGCTTTTGAAAATGCTCTTTATCTCTTCATTATAAAAGTCTCTTTTATTATTGTAGATGAGGTTGTTCATTTTGAAAGCAATACTTATTTGTTGCTCGTCGCTGATGTTGCCGCTGACAATGGCTTTGGTACGTATTTGCGTCTCATTCACACCACCGAAGAATTGGTTGTGTTGCCGGTCATAAAGCATCAGGTTGGTTTCTGCATTAAACTGTAACGGCATTGTTTCGTCTGTAGACTTCACTCCGAAATGCAGATCGCCTGAAGTGAACTTCTGTTTCTTGAAAGAAAAACCATAAGGCTCATAGTTGAAATTATTTAATCCGAAGTGTCCTGCTACACTCAGGTCTATCTTGCCAAATTGATGCAGATAATCGATAGCAGCACGCGTACGGTAGTAATGTGCATCCCATTTCCGGGCATCACCGTAGGGCATGTCCAACGTACCGTTCATGCCGTCCATGCTGAAGTTTACATTCAGCTTATCCCGGCTGGAAAGGTGAAAAAGATAATTACCCAATAAGTCCAGGTTACCATAGTTACCATATCCGGCGCGTACATATCCCGGTTTACTTGTCGGTTGTACCTCTTTTCCGGTATAAGCCTGCATTGTTCCCACAGGGATATTGGAGGCAGGGGTAGAACTTATCGCATATTCAACCTCTTTCTTGTTTACTACAGGCTCTTCTACTTTGGGCAAAACGTTTACTTTAGAGGCATCCAGAATGATAGGATTGTATTCCTGTTCAACCACGACAGTGCGGTTCATGGTCGTATCTTTGGATTGGGGTTGCACCTGAGCCAGTGAAGGGAGTGCGACGAGCGCCATTCCCAGGAAGATATAATGATTACGTTTCATACTTCGTTACTTATTAAGTTTTTCAAGTCTGCTTTCAATCATGCCTTCAATGTCATCGTTAGCGTGATAGTTCTGTTGCAAGCTCAACAGATATTGCCGTGCATCCAGCTTTTTGTCCATAGCCATGTATACATCCGACAGAAGGACGAAGCTACGTGCCAACCAATATGCGTGGGGAGTACTCCGTTCGATGTAGTCGAGTAACTCTTTCTCGGCTGCGGCATACTCTCCGGCAGTATAGTATTGCTGGGCTACCAGATACTTCGCTTCTGCTCCGTAAAGGTTACGGGTATCTTTGGCTAGTGTCTGAAGATCGGCCAATGCTTTCTTGTCAGCTTTTTGGTTCATATAAGATTTAGCACGATAATAAAGTGCTTCATTTGCCAATTCAGGAGTCAATTTGGCCTCTGCCAGCAAGGCTGTTGCAGCATGAATGGTTTCTGCATCGTCTTTGATGAGGTGTGCACAGCGTAACATTCCTGTTTCTGCCAGCAGACGGCGGTCTGCTGTGGTTGCTTTCTCTTTCAGCATTTTGTAGGATGCTAATGCATCTGCAAATTGTTGCAGGTTGAACTGAACTTCCGCACGCATTATTAATGCTTCTTCAGAGAATGGATTATCCGGATATTCCAGTAATTTGCCGGAGTGAAGCAGAATCATATCATAGTTCTTTTGCTCTTTTCCGATGAGGCAAAGGTAATAATGAGCATTCAGGCTAAAGGAACCTTCGGGGAAAGTTTGCAGGTATTTGTTGAAACTGTTTTTCGCTTCTTCTATGCGTCCGCGTCCATAAATTTTCTCAGCAGCGATGTAAGTTAAAGAATCCTGTTCGCTGGCATCAAAACGTATATTGCCCGGCATGGAAGCTGCAAGTGCGGCAAACTCATCAATGCGGTTCATATCAACGTAAAGAGACTTTAGATCGAGCATTGCCAAACGGGCTTCGTCACTTCCCGGATATTTGTTGATTACCAGTTTGTAAGCATCGATTGCCT
Organism: Bacteroides sp. 41_26; assembly: GCF_949740115.1. NCBI lineage: Bacteria > Pseudomonadati > Bacteroidota > Bacteroidia > Bacteroidales > Bacteroidaceae > Bacteroides > Bacteroides sp. 41_26. The sequence goes on along the minus strand of NZ_CATJGZ010000112.1, from coordinate 20,817 downwards.
GATCGTAGTTTCCATCCTGATAATACAGCAAACCGATTTCGGCAGCAGCTTTGCGGCTGATAGGACTTTCGGGGTATCTGCTCAACAATTCTTTAAAAGAGGCAATGGCCTGGTTGTTGTTATTCATTAATACATACGAACGTCCTTTTTCATAAAGGGCATTTATAACGTAAGGTGATGTGGGGTATTTGCCTGCCAGACGGTTCAGCAGAGTGATTTTGCCGGAATAATCTTTTTGCAGTCCTGATACCAGGGCAAGTTGGTAGAATGAATAGTCTCCGGAAGAGGCATTCATACTTTCGGCTTGTGCATAATAATGTTTGGCTTCGTCGAAATTACGTTCGTTGAGGAAGCAGTCACCGATACGATTGTAAGCATCGGCCAGTGCTGTTCTGTTTTCACCCTTTTCCAGTTGTATGTATTTGAGGAACCAGTTGCGTGCCTGTGCATAATCTTTCTGATGGAAAGCGGTATATCCCAAATTATAGTTTGCCAGTGCATACATTTCGTTATTAGTCTGTTCCGTCAGTTGCAGGTATTCTCTGAAATTACGGGCAGCCTCCGTCATGCGGTTCAGGCGGTAGTAAGATTCTCCGCGCCAGTAGAGGGCATCGGCCTTGGTCTGGCGGTTGTATTGGCCAATGGCAACAGACTGGTTAAAGTAGCCGATTGCCTGCTCAAAAGAGGCATTGGCAAATGCTTGTGTACCGAGTTGGAACAGTATTTTTTGTTTCGCTTCCATGATGCGGGTACCCGGATGGGCAATGCGTTCAATGGATTTCAGTGCCGCTTCGTAGCTGCGGGTGTTCAAATATACTTCAACAAGATAATTGCTTACCATTTCGGTATATTGGGAGTTGGGGAATTCGTTCAGGAATTTCTCGAAAACGGTTACCGACTCTCCGAATGCAGAGTAGGACGTTTCGTGAATGCACAAGGCATAGTTATAGGCAGCCTGTTCTTTTATTTTCATATCGGCATTGGAGGCGGCAGCCTGTTCAAAAGCCATACGGGCTTTGTTCTTTTCGGCCAGTTGCAGGTAGGAAAGTCCCATATGCAAGTACGCATTTTGCGTCAATGCGTCGTTGGCGCCTGTTACTTCTCCCAACGTCTCAGCTGCTTTTGAATATACTCCTGTCTGGAAATAAGAGAGTCCTAACATGTAGAGGGCATCCCGGCGGGGCGAAGCATCTCTTTCAAGATAACTCTCAAATGCGTTGATTGCTTCGTGGTATTTGCGGAAATGATAAGAAGCATCTCCCAGGATGCGGTACATTTCGGCAGCATGTTCATTCTGCGGATATGCCGATAAGTAGTTTTGTGCTACGATCTCAGCTTTATCATAGTTTTTTCTGATTGCATAAATTTCTGCAATGTAATAGGGCACCAGTGCTTTATATTTGGGGTTGTCCTGCAGAGGGAGGAAACCTTTCAATGCTTCGTCATAGCGCTTTTGTGTGTAGCGTATATAAGAGATATAGTAAGCGCAGTCATTGTCGTATTTCTTACTGCTGGCTTTCAGGGTTTCAAACCAGATGGCAGCTTCTTTTACATTCCCCGTTTTCAGATAACAGGTAGCCAGCAAATAGGTCATGTCATCCCGTTCTTCATTACCCAGCAAGTCCAGTTGGGCGGAGTTGAACAGTGCCAGTGCTTCGTCATATTTTTCTTCATAGAAATAGCCGGCAGCAAGTAAAGCATAAATACGGTTGGCATAAGGAGTATCGGGATATTGCTCCAGATAATTGCGCAACAGGGTGATACTGTTCTTATCTTTCAGTTCATATGCCGAACATACCAGCATATATTCTGCTTCTTCGCGCAATGAGGCATTAGGTTCCTGTCTGATAAAAGCTTTTAATGGCGGAGTAGCTGCTGCATAATTTTTTTGCAGAAACAGGTTTCTTCCTTCTTTATATAGATTGACAGGCGAGGTAATTTTTTCGCTTGTTTGTGCCGACGTGATGATAGGCGTACAGCATATCAGGGCACATATAAATCGTGAAATTCTTCTTTTCATAATTTAGTGTTTTGGCAAAAGTACTTGTTTTTGGGGACTTTATAGCAAACAGCTCTTTAGTTTTACAGGTTTTAACGTCCAGAGAAGGGAAAATGTTTTAATAAAAGGATGAATTTCTGCCTGGTATGTAGATTTGAACTTTGTGTGATAGTGGGAAAAATTGCTATATGAATCAGCTAAATTGCTATTTCCTGCTTGGATGGAATGCCGTAATTTTGCATCATAGAAAGACAATGATAATTAAACCCTAAATAATATGAAAGTAATTGATTTGACAAAAGAGAGTTTTACAGAGAGAGTATCTGATTTCCGGCAATATCCTGATAGCTGGGAGTTCAAAGGAGATAAACCTTGTATCGTCGATTTCCATGCCCCTTGGTGTATTTATTGCAAGAGGTTATCACCGGTTCTTGATGAATTGGCTGTTGAATATGCCGGTAAGATTGACTTCTATAAGGTGGATGTGGATAACGAGCCTCTTTTAGAGTCTGCTTTTTCCATCCGTACTATCCCGAATTTATTGTTTTGCCCGATGGAAGGGAAGCCCTGGATGAAGCTGGGGACAGTTGGAAAACCCCAGCTAAAGAAAATGCTTGATGACCTGTTGGCAGGTGTTACAGAGTAGATAGGAAAATTCCAAGACCTTTGCGGATAGAGTCGAGCCCGAAGTCTTCGGGACGGAGCTCTGCAACGGGAATAAAGAAGGCATCAGCAGCATCGTCCATTGCGGCAATGTGACTGGTGTCTTCTACTTTACAGAGGAAAAACATATCCAGTGTATGTACCGGGAAGCCTGAATATACATAAATATTGGGAAGAGTAAATCGATAGATTGCCTCTTTCACTTTTAATCCGGTTTCTTCTAACACCTCACGTGTTACACCTTCTTCTGCTGTTTCGTTCATATCAATGAATCCTCCCGGCAGGTCGAGCGTACCTTTTGCCGGGTCTTTGGCGCGGCGGCATACCAGCAATTCATTCTTCTTATTCAGAATCAGGGCAACTGTTGCCGATGATGGATTAAAGTAGTATACGAACCCGCAATTGGTGCATTGTTTAGATTTCTCATTGTGTATGTTGAAATGCTCCGAACCGCACTTCGGACAGTATTTGAACTGAGACAGAGGATGTTCCATGTTTCTTCTTCTTTATAGTTTCCTGCAAAAGTACAAAAAAGACAGATAGTATAATGGATTTTGTCTATCAGAGTATAGAATTATTCGATTGGACTTTTTTTGTTTCTCCGGTAGGTATCCCCCTATCTTTGTATCAGAAACAAAAACAAGTTAAATCAATAAATAATAAGTTTAGTATGGAATCAATTCTTAATTCTCAGCTTCCTGAATTCAGTGTTCAGGCTTTTCATAACGGTAGTTTCAAAACAGTGACCAATAATGACGTTAAAGGTAAATGGGCGATTTTCTTCTTTTATCCTGCCGACTTTACTTTTGTATGTCCTACAGAACTCGTAGACGTAGCCGAAAAATACGACCAGCTTCAGTCAATGGGTGTAGAGGTATATTCTGTAAGTTGTGACTCACATTTCGTTCATAAAGCATGGCATGATGCTTCAGACAGTATCCGTAAAATCAAGTATCCGATGTTGGCAGATCCGACAGGTGCTTTGGCCCGTGCTTTCGGCGTATATATTGAATCAGAAGGTATGGCTTATCGTGGTACTTTCCTGGTAAATCCGGAAGGTTTGATTAAAGTAGCCGAATTGCATGACAATAACATCGGTCGTGATGCAAGTGAATTACTTCGCAAGGTAGAGGCTGCTCAGTTTGTAGCTACTCACGACGGAGAGGTTTGTCCGGCAAAATGGAAGAAAGGGGAAGCTACGCTGAAACCAAGTATCGACCTGGTAGGAAAAATCTAAATTAGAATGTAGAATTTAGGAGTTGGGAGTTGGAATCTGTTCAGGTGTTTTTTGATTTATGTATTCCAACTTCTGACCCTCATATTCTATAATTCCGACTCCTGACTTCTAACTTCCAATTCTATATTCTAACTCCTATATTCTATCTCCTAATTATGTTAGACCCTACATTAAAAGAACAACTGAAAAGTATATTTGCCGGATTAGAGGCAGATTTTACTTTTGATATATACGTATCGTCCGGACACGAAAGCCGTGGCGAGTTACTCGATCTGCTGGCTGATGTAGCCGATTGCTCTCCCCATATCTCTTGTTGGGTGAATGAGGGAGAAAGGTTGGAGTTTACTCTGTTGAAGAATGGAAATGAGACCGGTATTACCTTCCGGGGTATCCCTAACGGGCATGAGTTTACTTCTCTGCTACTTGCCATTCTTAATCTTGACGGTAAGGGAAAGAATTTTCCCGATGAACAGGTTTGTAACCGTGTGAAAGCCTTGAAAGGCCCGATACACCTTACTACCTATGTTTCGCTTACTTGTACCAACTGTCCCGATGTGGTGCAGGCTCTCAATGCTATGACTACGCTGAACAATTCTATCTCACATGAGATGGTGGACGGTGGTCTTTATCAGGACGAAGTAGAAGCTCTTAAAATTCAGGGGGTACCTTCTGTATTTGCCGATGGAAAACTACTGCACGTAGGGCGTGGCGATTTTGGGGAGTTACTTACCAAACTGGAGGCCCAATATGGTATCAATGAAAGCGAAATAGACACTACCGTAAAGAACTATGATGTTATTGTTGCCGGTGGAGGTCCTGCCGGAGTCTCTGCTGCTATCTATTCGGCACGTAAAGGATTGCGGGTGGCAATTATCGCCGAACGTATTGGCGGACAAGTAAAGGAGACGGTAGGAATTGAAAACCTGATATCTGTCTCACATACGACTGGAAGTGAACTGGCAGATAATTTGAAAACGCATCTGTTACAATATCCGGTAGATTTATTGGAACATCGTCGCATTGAAACTGTAGAAGTCAACGGAAAAGAGAAACTTGTGACGACTTCTGTTGGTGAGAAATTTGTAGCTCCTGCCTTGATTATTGCTACTGGTGCCAGTTGGCGAAAGCTGAATGTTCCCGGTGAAACAGACTATATCGGAAGAGGTGTCGCTTTCTGCCCTCATTGTGACGGTCCGTTTTATAAAGGTAAGCATGTAGCTGTTGTCGGTGGTGGAAATTCAGGAATAGAAGCGGCTATCGATCTGGCCGGTATCTGTTCGAAGGTTACAGTCTTTGAATTTATGGATGAGCTCAAAGCCGATCTTGTTCTGCAGGAGAAAGCAAAAAGCTTGCCTAATGTGGAAATATTTGTTAGTTCACAGACGACGGAGGTAATAGGTAATGGTGATAAATTAACTTCTCTCCGCATTAAAGACCGTAAAACAGACGAAGAGCGTATAATGGAACTGGATGGCGTTTTCGTTCAGATAGGTCTGGCTGCCAACGGTGCTGCTTTCCGTGGAGTTGTGGAGATGAACCGTTTTGGTGAAATTGGTATTGATTCACACTGCCGTACGAACGTTCCGGGCATCTATGCTGCCGGAGATGTATCGACTGTACCTTATAAACAAATTATTATCGCCATGGGTGAAGGTGCCAAGGCCGCTTTGTCTGCTTTCGAAGACCGGGTAAGAGGAATTATTTGAGACATTCTTTTTTCTTGTGTTACCTCATTTTAAACAATACCTATTGATAGGGTATTCCGATGTGAATATCCCTATTGATAGGTATTTTTTTGCTTCCTTTACTGAAGTATCTTTGCAGCTCAACATCAGGCGTAAAGATAAGAACGAATATGAGACAACAATATGCTGTAACAAGAGCATCTTTTCTAATACTATTTTTGATATCCTCCCTTTGTATATTTTCGCAGAATACTCCAGTCAAACGTATTGATTTTAATGGAACCCTCATTGATGCGGAAACAGGAGCTCCCATTGAATTTGCTACTATACAGATACCGGATCATGCACTTTGGGCAATTAGCGATATGGATGGTAAATTTAAAATTCCGGGAATGAAGCCGGGAGTTTATACGTGTGAGATCTCTGTGCTGGGTTATCAAAAGACAATTAAGAAAATAGAGATAAAGCCGGAGATGAAGCTGACTGTTATTAAACTCTCTCCCATGACTTTGGCTTTAAATGAAGTAGTCGTTACTGCTCAGGAACAGCGGATGGGATCGGCTTCCAGAATAGATCAAAGCGCCATTCAACATATCCAACCCAAAAGTGTGGAAGATATGTTGCAACTCCTTCCTGGTAATCTGACTAAAAATCCGGATTTGAATAATGTGGGGCAGGCTTATATTCGTGAAGTATCTTCCAATGATAATAATGCTTTGGGTACATCGGTGATGGTGGATGGTGCTCCACTTTCGAATGATGCAAATATGCAGGTGCTTTCTACCAGTAAGTCCGGTACGAGTCTGAATGCTCAGTCGGTGAGTGGAAAAGGACTTGACCTGCGTACCATTTCTCCGGATAACATTGAATCTATGGAAGTAATCCGGGGCATTCCCTCTGTAGAGTATGGAAATCTTACGTCAGGTGCGGTCATTATCAAAACTCGTTCGGGGGTTACTCCGCTCGAAGTAAAACTGAAAGCAGATCCTTTCTCTAAAATGGCATATGCCGGAAAAGGTTTCCTTATCAGTGAGAAAATGGGAGCAATGAATATTTCCGCTGATTACTCACAGTCGTATGCAGATATACGTAAGCGCTATAACGGATTTGATCGGATTACGGCCAATCTGGGATATTCCAATACTTTTATGAAAAGTTCCCGGCCTTTGACTTTCAACATGAGACTGGCCTATTATCAGAACATAAATAGTGAAAAAACAGATCCTCAACTGAAGCAGGATGAGAAGATAAAAAATGAAAATATGGGGGTGCGCTTCAATCTTGAAGGTAACTGGCGCCTGAATACTTCCTGGATTTCTTCTTTAGGATATAGTTTCATGGTAAATTATAGCCATCAGCAGGATTATCGTCGTGAACAGATCATCTTGCAATCGGGTATTACTCCGGTGGCTAATTCGTATGTGAGTGGCGAATACCAAACCTATTTCCTTAGCTCATCTTATTATTCCGACTATACGGTGGACGGTAAACCTTTGGATGTGTTCGGACAGTTGAAAGCCAATAAACTTTTCCAGTTCTCATCCGATTGTTTTATGACCCTGAAAGCAGGCATCGAATGGAAATATAATGTGAACCGGGGTGATGGGATGATGTTTGATCCTAAGCTTCCTCCGGTGGTAAACGATATTCAGTCTATTCGACCCAGGTCGTTCAAATCAGTTCCGGCTATCAATACACTATCTTTTTTCATAGAAGACAAAGCCCAGTTACCCATTCGGAAAACAACATTGACCTTACAGGGAGGTGTACGCCTCAGTAATCTGTTTATAGATAAGAGTGCCGGAAGAAAGGATATGTTTATGGTAGAACCTCGTATTAATATGGAATATAATATCCTGAACGGTGACAATAATAAAGTGTTTGATGACTTGAGCATTGTAGGTGGGTTTGGTATTGCTGCCAAAGCACCTACTCTTCTCTACCTGTATCCTGATAAGGCTTATTTTGACGAATCAAGTTTCAATCTAATGTTTGCCGATGATATGAGCAAGTCCACTTCTATTATGACTACCAAAGTCATAGATAATACCTCTAACCCTGATCTGAAACCAGCTTATAGCCAGAAGATGGAAATAGGTTTGGCAGGACGTATCAGAAAGGTAATTGGAAATGTTACTTTCTTCTATGAAAAACATACCAATGAGTATTCTTTCAAAGGAGTACCTGTGACGATGCCTTTTCGGCGCTATTCGGTTCCGGGATATGTGGATAATGTGAATTATACCAACGGTATGCTTTATTATGAAAAAGACGGAATAAGAAACCCGGCTACAATTGTAAATGATACTACCTTGTATTCTTACAATATGCCGGTAAACAATACCCGTACCATCAAGCGGGGGGTAGAGTATAGCATCAACTTCGGACAGATTCCTCTTCTGAAAACATCTGTAGTGGTAGACGGTGCGTGGCTCTATGTAAAGCGTCATTCTACATTGCCTACCTATTCGAAGATAGGATCCTCGTATGAGGGAAAACTTTATCCTTATATGGCTGTGATGCCCGGAGGAGGTGGTTCTATAGAACAACGTTTCAATACGAACGTCCGCTTTATCACGCATATTCCTAAATTGAAAATGATTTTCTCCACTACGGCACAGATTGTATGGAAAGAGAGCTATCAGCGTATTTACGAAGATGAAAGTGGAAATAATCTGTTCTACAAGGCTGTTGATCCGTTGAGTGGTAACAATGAAGAGAAATACTTTGTCAACCCTATAGGCTTCATCGACAAGCAGGGAAACTTCAATGAGTGGAAAGCCGAATATCAGGATATATACAAATATCGCCTGATGATGACTCAGTATGGACACAGTAATTACTTTGGGGTAGAGAATTACCCGACTACTATATTACTGAATTTTCGTTTGACAAAAGAATTGGGGAAGATGCTGGAACTCTCGTTTACAGCAAATAATTTCCTCAAAATATCAAAGAGCTATAAGTACCGGACCGTTGCAGGTTACAAAGACCTGACTATTCCGATCTACTTTGGAGCAGAAGTAAAAATCAAAATCTAAGATGTAATAACTAAAAAAGAAAACTAAAGATGAAAAAGTTGTTTTGTTTATTGCCTTTGTTGGCAATGTTGTTTTTGGTATCGTGTTCAGATGATGAGAATGATAACATCGCAAAGAAATACACAGTGGATGTAACTGTGACTCTTCCCACGGATATCAGTATGGCGGATGTAACAGAATTGGTAATAACAGCCGTTAATACTCAAACATCTGAAGAATCGGTAGCTAATCCGGTAGATGGTAAAGCTTCGTTTACCTTGAATGCCGGTGAATATGATTTCCGCGCATCAGGTAGTGCTAAAGATTACAATCTGAACGGGTTGGTAAGCAAAGTTTCTGTTTATAGCGATCAATCTGTAAGTTTACCTTTGGCAATTGCCTCTGGTAGTGGATTGATTTTTAAAGAAGTCTATTTTACAGGAGTGAAAGACTGGTATTTCAAAGATGCCTTCTATGAAATCTATAATAATTCGGATGAAGTGCAGTATCTTGATGGAGTTATCTTAGGTATTGTAGACAACGGTCTTCCGGTAAATGTATATGTTCCTTCTCCTTCTATCTGGGTAGATGAAAACGGAGAATTATTAGATCGTTATCCGATGGCAAGCTTTACCGTTGCTTTCCCGGGAACAGGTAAGGAACATCCTCTTCAACCCGGTGAAAGTGTGGTGGTTGCAACGAATCCTATCAAACACAATGAACGTCAATTGACAGGTGATGATGTAGCTTCTCCGGTAGATTTGAGCACAGCTGACTGGGATATTTATTGTGGTCCGTTCTCTATTTCCGACACAGATATCAATGGAATTCCTAATATGGATTGCCTCTATCTGAATGCTTCCTATGGTATGGATTTCATGCCTTCTGTAGATGGGCAGGCACTGATTTTGGCTAAACTCCCGGAAGGAATGACGAATGTAACATTTGTGGCTGATCCGGAGAATATGATGGTGGCTCCCGGTAAGAGCGACAAAGCACAGCTGATGATTCCACGTGAATATGTAATTGATGGTATTGATATTGTGCCGGCTATAGAAAGCGATCGGTATAAACACCTGAAATCTACTGAAGATGTGGGTATGGCATGGGTAGACGGTTCTTCTAACGGCTCTTTGGCGAGCAGCGCATACTCCGGTAAGAGCCTCCGTCGTAAAGTAATTGCTATTAATAACGGTCGGGTGGTGTATAAAGACACAAACAACTCCAGCGAAGATTTCATCCTGGGTGGACAAACTCCTACTCCGGGAACACATCCGACAGGAGTAGATAAATAAAGAAAAAACGAGTCATGTTTGTAAAGCTGAAATTCTCTTTAATAATAGGTTTGTTTCTTTCCTGCCTTTGCCATGCGCAAGGCGGGAAAGATTCGCTACGCTTGTATCAGGATGTGCTCTATCTGGGTAATATACAATACGGCAGTAATAATCCGACGGCAATTTCCGATTCACCTCTGCGTAGTGTGACGGATATCAACATTAACTTCCTTCGTTCTTCGGGTGACTTCCGGTTGGTAGATCAGTCCTCGCGTGAACACTGGTGGAGTGGAAGCTTGTTTGGTATACAGCGGATTGGCAAAATAACTTTTGAAGGAGATGTCAGCTATGAGAATGGTAAACAGACAGACCGGAAATGGAACAGTACGCTGTTTATAGCTGATGATAACCCGTTTATTGTAGCCGACTCACTTACGGGTGATTACAATGTGGAGAAGTTCAGACTTAATGGAGGTTTCTCTTATGAGATTAATGCACATTGGAGAGCCGGGCTGAGAGCGATATATGAGGTTGGAAGCAGTGCGGATCAGACAGATCCTCGCCCCGATATCAAAGGAATGCGCTTTTTGCTCAATCCGGGTGTGGATTATCAATGGGGTAACTTCAGAATTGGTGCTTCTGCCGGTGTACGCTGGCTGGGTGAATCGGTGAATTATACTTTGGTAAAAACTTACGAGACCTATCAATTATTTTTGTTCCGGGGTATGGGAAATTATGAAAGTCAGCAGGCGATTGGCTTCCAACGGAGATACACCGGAACTGCTTATCAGGGTAATTTGCAGTTGGGTTGGAATAATGCGGCTCATCTGGCTGATTTTCTTGAGTTAGGTTACGAGAAATCTACAGAAGAAGCAATAGATGGTAGCAGCAGTAATAAATATAAAGGAGGAAAGTATGCACGTACAAGATTCTCTTTAACGAACCGTTTTCGGATTTCCGGAGAGAGAACAATGCATAATGTCACTCTTGAGGCTTCGCATAATAAAGTAGAAGGAACGTGGTATATCCAGACACAGTCCAGTGATGCAGATGGCAATACCGTATGGGAAGTAAAAGATGCTTCCGTATGCCATATCGAGAAACGGACGGATGCTTCACTTACCTACCGTATGGACCGGATGCGGCAAATGCTACCACATTTCACCTGGGAGGTGAAGGCCGGAGTCCGTCAGTCTGATATAAAAAATTATCCGGAGGTTTATTTGCAGAAATATACGGCTGCTTATGCTGTACTGAATGCCTGTAAGAACCTTCCTGTTAAGAAAAGTCTGCTTAGCATCTATCTTAACGGGATGTATAATCACAGGCTTTCTTCCAGCTTTTCAGCTGATGGACTGAAGCTGAAAACTGTTTATAGCCTTCCTGCTTTTGAAACCTCTGCAGCTGCCTACTGTCAAGGGAATATAGGTGCAAAGGCACAGGTTCCTCTTGCTATTTCCGGTTTTCACTCGTGGCTGGGAGTATATGCGGAGTATACATTGAAACATTACACGGGAGATTATGTACCTCTGGACGGTACAAACCGTAATCAATTAAATGTGGGTGTGAATTTGACTTTTTAATGAATTAAAGTAATAGACGAAAAATGATAAAAAGAATAGTTAGCTTACTGATTCTTGCCGGAACAATAACCTCTGTTACATTGGCTGCAAAACTTCAACGGGGTTTCGCTATTGTAGTTGATCCGGTGAGCTATAAGGAAGCTCGTACGGATATAGATAATTATGCTAAGGCTGTAGAGAATGACGGACTAAAGACCTACATCATTGTAGACCGTTGGGGAGTCCCTGATTCGATTCGCTTTCAGCTTCAACAGTTGTATCTTGAAAAGGAATGCCCTATTGAAGGAGCTGTTTTTGTCGGGGATATTCCGGTACCTATGATACGTGATGCACAACACCTGACTTCTGCTTTTAAAATGAATCAGGAAACCTTTCCCCGTACCGAATCATCGGTGCCTTCTGATCGCTTCTATGACGACTTCGATCTGAAGTTCAATTTTCTGGATAAAGATGAACAGTATCCATTGTATTACTACTACTCTCTGTCTCCGGATTCTCCGCAATTTCTGTCTCCTGAAATCTATTCGGGACGTATAAAAATGTCGGCTGATGATGCTTCTAAATATGATAAGTTACGTGCTTATCTGCAAAAGGTAGTGGCTTTAAAGCAAAATACTAACCTTGCCGATCAGTTACTTTACTTCAGTGGGCAGGGGTATGTATCCGAATCTATGATGGCCCGGATTGATGAGAAGTTAGCTTTAGTTGAAAACTTTCCCTGGACACGGATACAGCAAAATGGCATTGAGTATATTGATCACAAACGGGATGCTGCTGTGAAGTATCGCCTGATGTCCGAACTTCAGCGCAATGATCTTGATATCGCTATTCTCCATCATCACGGAGATGTGGAAATAGAATATATGAATGATCTGCCCGAACCGCAGACTACTAAAGATCAGGTGGAGGGCATCAAGCTTTATTTGCGTGAAACAATGCGTCATGCCCGTGAGAAGGGAAAGAATACTGATTCGATACAGTTGGTATTAAGTAAGCGTTTCGATGATCTGCCGGCTTCCTGGTTTGAAGGTAGTTTTGATCCGGAAATCACCCAAAAAGATTCTCTTTTCCTGCGTAGTCTCGATTTGTATATTGAAGACTTTGACAACTATACTCCCAATGCCCGTTTTATCGTGCTGGATGCTTGTTTCAACGGTTCTTTCCATAAAGATAAATATATAGCCGGTGCCTATATTTCGGGTAAAGGCAATACAATGGCTGTACTTGCAAACAGTGTAAACGTGCTGCAGGAGAAGTGGACAGATCGTTATTTGGGACTTGTTGGTCTGGGTATGAGAGTTGGGCGTATGGCGATGGAAAATCCTTATCTGGAAGGGCATTTGATTGGTGATCCTACTTTTCATTTTGCTGTTCCCGTTTCTCTGGGATTTGATATCAATGAGGTGCTTTCAACTAAAAATGCTGCCTGGTGGAAGAAACAACTGAATAGTTCTTATCCTGCTTTGCAGGCTATGGCATTGAGGCAGCTTTCGGATGGCGGACAGATGAACTCCAAACAACTGTTGGATAAGTTTATGAGTAGCCCGTCTGATATCGTGCGTATGGAATGTCTGGTATTACTTTCTGAATATGACGATGATAACTTTATCCGTTGTCTTGATTTAGCTGTATCCGATAGTTATGAAATGATCCAGCGTTTTGCTATCAATATGATTGCTCGTAATGGAGATGATCGTCTGGTTCCTGCGTTGATTCGTGCTGCCATTCGTAATAATACAGCGGAGCGTATTGAATTTAATGTAAAACAGGCACTTGCACTTCTCCCGGAAAAAGCATTGACGGCTGAGTTTCAGAAACAGTTTAATCCGTCATTGTATGTAGAGAGCGAAAAGGCAGAGCAAGGCATTAAACGTGCTATTGAAGTAAATTCTAACCGTTGGCTGAAAGATATTAGTTCTATTTATGCAGATGATAGTCTGACGGTGAATCAACGGTTGGGGCGTATCCGCTATTTACGCAATTATAATGTGCACAGCCAGATTCCTCAGTTATTGGAGTATCTCCAGAAAACGGATAATGAACCGGTTCAGGTTTCATTGCTTGAAGCGCTGGGATGGTTCAGGATGTCATGTCGCCACAATGAAATAAGCCAGGTGGCACAGGCTATGAGTCAGGATAGCCGTTATTCACAAGCTGTGCGTGATGAGGCACTTAAAACTTATAATCGGATAATGAATCATCGTAAATGAATAATTCACGAAAGTATATAATTTTAATAGCTTGCCTGCTTGCTATCGGTCTGTCATCGGTAGCACAGCAGGTACGCCCTGTTTATCCGGTGAAGCCTTTGACGCAGGAGGATATCTCCCGCAGGCAAAGAATACCGGAGTGGGGGACGAATACACGTTCTGCCTCCTCTGCTGTACTCCCGGAGGGTGTAGATAATTCAACCTTGAAATATTTCCCTCCTGTATTTTCTCAGTTGGGTAATTCCTGCTCACAAGCCTCTGGTGTGCGCTATGTTTATACTTATGAGTTGAACCGTTTGCTTGATCGTGCTGCTGATAGTCCTGAACACATATTCAATTATCATTTTACCTGGAATTATCTGAATGAAGGAAATGACCAGGGCTCTCATCCTGAACTGGGTTATAACATGATGAAGGTAGCTGGTGCTGTAACATTGAGTGATATGAATGATGAGAGTGCTGCCACCTCTTCTACTACCTGGATGACTGGTTATGATAAATATCTTCGCGCTATGAATTATCGGGTGAAGAGTTACTCAAAGTTTACTCTAAAGACGCGGGAAGGTATAGATCGTCTTCGCCAGTATCTTTATAATCGTGGCGAAGAGGGAGAACCGGGTGGTGTGGTTACTTTTTCGTGCAAGAGCTCTGACTGGAAAGAGGTTACCTATAAGGGGACATCTGTCACTGGATTGACACATATGATCACCCGTCCCGGTACGGACGGAGCACATGCTCTTACCATTGCCGGGTATGATGATACGGTAGCCTATGATTTAAATGGTGATGGAGAGATTACTGAAGACGAGCGTGGAGCTTTCATTGTAGTAAATTCCTGGGGAACCTGGTGGGGAAGTGAAGGTAAGTGCTATTATCCTTATAAATATTTTCTACTCCCTGCCGCTGAGGGTGGTCTTGCCGATTTGGATGCAGAGGCACTTATGGTAGAACCGGAGATTCATACTCCGCTTGTTGTTTTTCGGGTGAAGTTGACTTATACATCTCGTAATGATCTCTATTTTCGTTTGGGTGTAGCCGAAGGAGATGCCGCTTCTCCTTCCGTCATATTAGATTATCCGTTAATGTTGACACAGGGTGGTGACTATTATATGCAGGGAAACGGTACACTTGAATCTTTCAAGACTATTGAAGTAGGGCTTAACTTTACAGATAAATTAGCTGATTTTCAGTCTTTCCGCTCTCCCAAATATTTTCTGATTGTCAGGCAAATTGGCAATGGGAAATTAGGGGAAGGGAAAATAAACAGTTTTTCTGTGAATGACTATCGCACTGGAACAGAATATGCGTGTACAGAGAAAGATCTGCCTATCAAAGGAGAGTTAAAGCTTTCTACCTCTTCTACTATAGAAAGCGGACTTTCAGCCAGTCCTGTGGAGTGGCTGGTTCCTGATACTAATACTCCTCAGTCTCACCCGTTTGTGGTTCGTAAAGCAAACGGACAAACCGTTAAATTACAGTTCCAGGGATACGACCGGAAGAATGGAAAACTGACCATTCGTTATGCTCCTCTACCTTGATAACTGTAAATGAAAAATTAGTTATGAAACCGATTATTTTTATTTTAATATGTATAGGTCTGTTCACTTCTTGTGCTTCGGAGAAATCTGTTATACAAGAGGAAGACCGTTTGGTTACCTTATCCGGACTGAATGATATGCAGTGGACTTATATCTCTTTGTCTACCGGTGAGGTAGTAGGTACTTCGCCGCTGAATTCTGCAGAAGATGATGCTCACTGGCGCCTCCGTACGGATTGGGATATGGCTGTTTGCGGAAAGTATATTCGTACGAATAGTGGTACTTCGGGGGTCGGACAGGGAGGAATTCAGTCAGTTCTTACTCCTTATGGAGAACTTACCACTCTTCCTTCCGAAGAGTTCAAGGTGGATGTGTACACCAATAAATAGATTCTTTATATAAAGAAAGTACGTATTTCACTACTACTTAAATACGTATTTAACGCTGTGTTAAATACGTTAGTTTGTAGTAAAAAAGTACGTACTTTTTTAATGCTTGATAATCAGCATTCTCTGAGAGAAGAAGCACTGTTTCATTTCAAATCTTCTTTGATGACTTTATCCATTTCCTTGATCCGTTCTTTCTTACTTTTAGTAATGTTTTCTTTGGTATCATGAAACGCATTTTCGGTTTCTGATACTTCATTACTCCAATCTTCAAACTTATCAATTGCCGGACGTCCGTCAGGATCAATGTTCTCTTCGGCAATAGGATTGTTTCTGTTAATAATACCACTCATAATCGTTCTATTTTAATTGTTTATAGGAATAAAACAGCCACAGGCAGGGAATGTTCCGATTTTTATACTTTTTGTAAAATATAGTATTTAATTATCATTGAAGCAGAATCATATTAGGTTCTTCCGGATCTTAAAAAGAGGAAAAATATACTGTATAATAGCTTGTATCTCATAGAAAATTGCCAACTTTACTGACAATTTATAGAAGTAATTTATAAAAAACAGACTATGAGAACAGTGTTTCGTTGTATGGTAGTATTGGTTGTACTTGCAGTGCCTTTTCTACCGAGCATGGCAAATACCCGCCTTTTATCTCCTTCACCGGGAGAAGTAAATGAGTTTGAAATGTTGATGGATAAGATACGGATGGATTTTGCCGGCAATCCTTCTATTGATGAATATCTGGCAAAATACAATGCTGCCGATGGTTCATTTACAGATATAGATTATAGTCGTACAGACCGTACAAACTGGGAACCGTTGATTCACGTTGACCGTGTCTATGATTTTGTTTTTGCCTATACAAATCCGGAGAATAAATACTACCGGCAGGAAGCATTGTATAATAAGATTGTGGCTGCACTTGAATATTGGTATCAGCGTAATCCGAATTGTAGTAATTGGTGGTATAATCAGATAGCCGAACCACAACGGATGGGTGTTCTTTTAATTCAGATGCGCACGGGAAAAAAGCATATTCCTGCCGATCTTGAGCATAAAACTTTGGAACGGATGAAAGCTGAAGGTGGTGATCCGGCCAAATGGACCGGAGCCAATATGACTGATATTGCCTTGCATTGGATTTACCGGGCTTGCCTGACAGCTGATGAAGAGATGTTGAAAAAGGCCATTGCTTATTCATATAGTACTGTTGTGTATACTACTAAGGAGGGATTTCAATATGATAACTGTTATTTTCAGCATGGAGTACAGTTGTATATAGGTGGCTATGGTGACGAAATACTGAAAGGAGTGACCCAGGTGGCTATGTATACAAGAGGTACCCAGTATGCTTTGCCAGCAGATAAACTGGCACTTCTGAGTAAGTTCATGCGGGGTACTTATTACCAGACGATTCGTGGTAAATATATGTCATATGATGTGTTGGGGCGTGGAGTAAGCCGTCCCGGTATTCTGGATAAAAGCGCAATGGCTGAGTTTGCTAAACGAATGATCATTCTGGATCCGGAATATGCAGATGAATATGAGGCGATTGTTGATCGCCTTGCCGGAAAGAAACCAGCGGATTATGCTGTGAAACCGTGCCATACACACTATTTTATCGGAGATTATACGTTGCATGTACGTCCGGGGTATGCATTTGATGTTCGTATGGCTTCTTCTCGTACTATGCGGTGTGAGTATGGGAATGGCGAGAATCTGAAAACTTATTTCCTTTCGGATGGTTGTACTAATATAGTAATAAAGGGAGATGAGTATTATAATATCTTCCCGGTGTGGGACTGGGCAAAAATACCCGGAGTGACAGCACCGCAAATGACAACTATTCCTAAAGCTGCCAGTGATTGGCAAACGAGAGGAACATCCACCTTTGCCGGTGGTGTGTCAGACAGTATCTATGGGGTAACTGCTTATGCCTATCAGGATGATTATGCCGGAATAAATACTACTGCAAAAAAGGCATGGTTCTTTTTTGATGATGAGGTTGTATGTCTGGGCGCAGGGATTACATCTACTGCCATGGAGAGTATCAGTACAACGGTGAATCAATGTCTGCTCAATAACGAGTTACCGGTTACCATAGCCGATAATAACCGGATTTCCACAGTAGGAGCTGGAAATTACTTCTATAAAGATAAACTGAGTTGGGTACTACACAATGAGGTTGGCTATGTATTCCCTATGGGTGGTAATGTTTTTCTAAGTAATAAAACACAGTCCGGCAACTGGTATGATATCAATACGGCTGCCCCAAGGATGGAGCAGGATACAGATGTATTTACGCTGGGTTTTGATCATGGGCTGTCACCCCGGGATGCAACCTATGCTTATATTGTGGTTCCCAATAAAAAGACGGTGAAAGACATGACTGCTTATCCGGTAGACAATATAGAGATTCTTGCTAATAGCGATTCGATTCAGGTAGTCAGAAATAAGAAACTGGATGTTTGGGAGATGGTGTTTTATCGGGCTGCAACGTTCAATCATGGTAAGATTACGGTAAAGGTGGATAAAGGTTGTGCGCTACTTTTTAAAAATCTGGAGAATTCCGCTTTATATTTTCATATTGCAGATCCAGCACAGACACAATCTGTTATTAATGTGGATATTTGTATTCCTTCTGTAGATAAGCATGTAAAGGCAATCGTATGTGATTTTTCTGATACCGGCATTTATGCGGGAATGTCGAAGGTGTATTCTTTGGGAAAATCGAAGGATTAAATTAAAATGAGATGTTAGATTTAAAACAATTGACTGCCGATGTATGCTGTATAGCAAATGCTATCGGTGGTTTTCTGAGAGAAGAGCGGAAGAATTTTCGCTCTGAATATGTTGTCGAGAAGTGTGCGCACGATTATGTTTCTTATGTAGATAAGGAATCAGAGAAAAAGTTAGTAGCAGCACTTTCTGCATTACTTCCCGAGGCGGGATTTATTGCCGAAGAAGGGTCGGCTACTTATAATGACGAACCCTATTGTTGGGTAATTGATCCGCTGGACGGAACTACTAACTATATCCATGATAATGCCCCCTATTGTGTTAGTATTGCGCTGCGTAACCGCGATGAATTATTACTTGGTGTTGTTTATGAGGTTTGCCGTGACGAGTGTTTTTATGCCTGGAAAGGAGGGAAGGCTTGGTTGAATGGTGTACAGTTGCAAGTTTCGGAAGTTCGGGATATAACTAATTCTTTTCTTATAGTAGAACTGCCTTACAATGACGGGGCATATAAACAGACAGCACTGCACCTGTTAGATAACCTTTATGGCAGAGTGGGTGGTATTCGTATGAATGGCTCTGCCGCTGCTGCTATCTGCTATGTAGCTGCCGGACGCTTTGAAGGTTGGTTGGAAGCATTTATTGGTAAATGGGACTATGCTGCGGCTGCATTGATTGTATTGGAAGCCGGTGGAGAGGTGACCGATTTTTGTGGGAATAAACATTTTATAGAAGGGCATCATATTATTGCTACGAATGGGGGGATTCATTCGCTTTTGCAGAATTTGGTAAACGAACTCCTGCCAGAAGGATTGCTTAATCATTAAGTATTATGAAAGACTGGTTTAGCTCTTTCTTTTCTCTCTTTTTTCCGCGCTGTTGTCTGATATGTGGTGGTCCATTGGCAAAAGGAGAAAAGTGTTTGTGTGCCCGTTGTAATATGGAGTTGCCTCGTACGGGATACCATCAGATTAAAGATAATTTGGCGGAGCAATTATTCTGGGGGAAAATACCTCTGGAAAGAGCTACGGCTTATTTCTTTTATCGACGGGGAAGTGATTTTCGTCATATCCTTCATCAATTGAAGTATGGTGGTCAAAAGGAAATTGGAGAAGTAATGGGACGTTGTGTGGCAGCAGAATTACTTTCTTCCGGCTTTTTTGAAGGGGTGGATGTAATTGTTCCTGTACCGCTTCATAAGAAAAAACAGAAACTACGCGGCTATAATCAGAGCGAATGGATAGCTCGCGGAGTTTCTGCTATTACTTCCATACCAGTAGAAACTTCCGGTGTGGTACGTGAAAAGAATACCGAAACGCAAACTCGTAAATCTGTGTTTGAACGTTGGGAAAACGTGGATGGTACCTTTCATCTTGTTACTCCGGAGTGTTTCGTGGGAAAGCATGTACTTATTATTGATGATGTGCTTACCACCGGAGCTACTATCGTGGCCTGTGCTTCTGCCCTTGAAAAAGCTGGTGAAGTGCGTTTTAGCATACTTGCATTGGCTATAGCCGAATAACTTGTTTAGAACGATTCGATGATTAGCTCTGACGCCAATAACCCTTTAATAGCCTTCCCGAACGTTCGGAAATGTGTGGATGTAGCATGTATATCTATTGCATGCTGATCTTTGTACTCTTCGTAAAAGATGAATGCTACCGGGTTCGTTGGATTCTGATAAAGATTGTAACTGATATTGCCTTCTTCAGCTCTTGTTTCTTGTATCAGAGGTTCTGCTTTACTGATAAACTCCTGTTCTTTGCCAGGAAGCACCTCGACGCGTGCTACAATTGTTTTCTTTTCCATATTACCTTACTGTTATTGGTATTGCACAAAAGTAACTAATAGAATTGGAAAATGGCTTGGCTTATGTCAAAGAATTATTCACTGTCCAGAAGTTCTTCATATAACCGGGTTAACCGTTTTCTCAGATGAAGCACTGCGTAACGTTTTCTCGACAACAGTGTATTAACCGGGATTTTGTTATTAAAGTACATTATTCCACTATCTTTTTTGTCATCAGCCTGATGACATCTGTCTATACACGTACCGCAACCAGTGCACTTTGCGTCTATTATGAGTAAAGATATTATCTTTCTTCTTTTTAATCCAAACATACTTGTGAAAAGTTTAGGGTTATTAAATTTGTTGTCGAGGTATACCATCTATTCTGGTAGACGAATGTGAAAAAGGAATATTTTAAAGGGAAGCATTTTTTTTAATGAGTTGTGATATTCGGCGTGTTCGGGAATGGTGGCTATAGTTATACGGATGGGACAGGGTAGACGGTTGCTATAAGCATATAGCGTAGTCTTGCGGCTATGATAAAGGTGACATTGTCGTTTTGTTGAGGGGAATAAATACAAAAAAGTCCGCCATAGTGACGGACTTTCTTGCTCTTCCTCTTGGACTTGAACCAAGGACCCTCTGATTAACAGTCAGATGCTCTAACCGACTGAGCTAAGG